>NZ_JBSFLB010000020.1:0-54245 GCF_053598835.1 Streptomyces sp. NPDC001070 | reverse complement strand
GCTCAATCGTCACCGTGAACGCGAACGACCTCTCGTCCAGTCCGCCGGCCACGAGGGCGAGCCGCCGGGGCCTCCAGGACGTCCTGCCCGCAGATGCGTTCCCGCAGGTGCTCGCGCGTGTTCGAGCACAGTCGATCACTCCGCGGCCGATTGTGAACAGCAGTCACCAGTTCGCACTTATCCACTCACTCAGGGTCCCCGGTGGCGTACGCTGAGGTGCCACCGGACAGGCGTCCAAGCATCACCGGCGCGCCCCGGCGCGCGCCGGATCAGGGGCAGGGGGTGCACGATGGCGCGGCGCACACCGAAGTCCCAGCGGTCGCTCCTCGAACGCGAGACCGAACTCGTCGCCGTCGACGAGGCGCTGGCCGAACTCACGGGCATACGAGCCGAGGGGGACCACCCCCGTTCCGGCCCACGGCGCGGCGGCGTGCTCGCCTTCGCGGCCCCGGCCGGCCTCGGCAAGACGACGCTGCTCGCGGAGACCCGGCGCAAGGCCGCGGCCCTCGGCTGCACGGTCCTGTACGCCCGCGGCGGCGACCAGGAACAAGGCGTCGCCTTCCATGTCGCCCGCCAGCTGCTCCAGCCCCAGCTCGCCGGAGCCGGAGACGCGGTGCTGCGCGCCACCCTAGGCAGCTGGTACGGCATCGTCGGCCCCGCCCTCGGGCTGCGCGCCGCGGGTGAGGGCGCGCCCCCCGACCCCCAGGGCCTCGGGGACGGACTGGACTGGGTGCTCACCCACATCGCGGTCCGGCGCGCCCCCGTGGTCCTCGTGCTCGACGACGCCCACTGGGCCGACCCCGAGTCGCTGGGCTGGCTGTCCGCCTTCGCGCCCCGCGCCGAGGAACTCCCCATGCTCGTCGTCGTCGCGTACCGGCCCGACGAACTCCCCGCCCACGCCGAGGGGTTCCGCGGCCTGCCGGGCCGCTCCGGCACCCGCCCCCTCGGTCTGGAGCCGCTCAGCGCCACCGCCATCGGCCGGCTCGTCCGCGACGCCGTGGGCGACCACGCCGACGACGCCTTCTGCCGCGAGGCCTGGGCCGTCACCGCGGGCAACCCCTTCGAGGCCGTCGAGCTCACCGCCAAGGTCCTCGACCGCGGACTGCGGCCCGACGAGTCCAGCGCGCACCTCCTGCGCGACCTGGCCGCCGCGGCCAAGGGCAGCGGCCTGATCGCCCGCCTGGAAAGGCTGGGCACCTCCACCGTCCGCATGGCCTGGGCGGCCGCCGTCCTCGGTACGTCCATCTCACCGGCGATCGCCGCGAGCGTGGCCGGCCTGGGCGGCGAGGAGGCCGCCGACGCCGCCGACCGGCTGCGCAAGGCCCGCATCCTGGCCGGCAGCGACGTCCTGGAGTTCGTCCATCCCCTCATCGCCACCGCCGTATACCGGGCCATCCCCGACGCCGTCCGGGTCGCCCTGCACGGCCAGGCCGCCTGGTCCGTCGTGGACGCCGGGCTCGGCCCCTCCGTCGCCGCCCGCCACCTGCTGGAGACCCACCCCGAGGGCGACTCCTGGGTCGTCTCCCAGCTGCGGCAGGCCGCCCGCGACACCGCCCGGGCCGGCGCGCCCGACGCGGCCCGCCGCTACCTCGCGCGGGCGCTGCGCGAGCCGCCCCCGTACGAGGACCGGGCCGCCGTCCTCTTCGAGCTCGGCTGCTCCTCCCTGCTCACCGAGCCCGCCACCACGGTCAACCACCTGCGCGCCGCGCTGGAGGAGCCGGTCGTCGACCCCGAACTGCGCGCGGCGATCACCTACCGGCTCTCCCAGGCCCTCGCCCACTCCGACCGGCTTGGCGAGGCCGCCGACACCGTCGGCCAGGCCGCCCGCACCGCCACCAACGCGCGGACCCGGCTGCGGATGCAGGAAGAGCAGTTCATGTGGGACGCCTTCCGCTCCGACGAGCCCGACTCCCCGGCCCGCTCCCGCCGGCTGGCCCGCCTGGCCGACCGGCTCACCGGACGCGATCTGACCGAGCGCTACATCATCGGCCTGCGCGCCTGGGACGCCACGCTGCGCGGCGAGCCCGCGGAGACCGCCCTGCGGCACTCCGACCGGGCCCTCGACGGCGGCCTGCCCTGGGCCGACGAGAACTGGGGCTTCGAGGTCCCCACCCTCGTCGCGATGACGTACATGTACGCCGACCGGCCCGGCCGCGCCGAGGAGCTCTTCGCCGTCGGCATCGGCGACTACGAGCGCAAGGGCTGGCGCGGTGCCCACCTCGCCTTCGGATACATGCTGCTCGGCTACATCCGCTACCGCCGCGGCCGGCTCGCCGAGGCCGAGGACTTCGCCCGCGACGGGCTGCGCCTGGCCGACCGCGTCGGACGCGGCATTCCGGTGCAGTGGTACGGGGTCGCCATCCTGGTCGCGATCCTGCTCGCCCGCGGCCAGGTCCGCGAGGCCACCGCCCTCGCCGAGGAGTACGACTTCTGCGAGCCGTTCCCGGCCGCCGTGGTCTTCCCCGACGCGCAGGCCGTCTACGGCGAACTGCTGCTCGCCCGCGGGATGACCAAGGAGGCCATCGCCCAGCTCCGGTCGGTCGGCCGCCGGCTGGACCCGCGCGGCATGCGCAACCCCGCCTGGTGCCCCTGGCAGCTCCACCTCGCCCTCGCCGAGGCCCAGGACACCCCGGAGCAGGCCCGCGCCACCGCCGCCGAGGCCGTCGAACGTGCCCGCCAGTACGGCACCGCGTCCGCCATCGGCCAGGCCCTGCGCGTCGCCGCCGAGGTGGCCGCCGAGCCCGACCGGCTCAAGCTGCTGAACGAGGCGGTCGGCCACCTGGAGCGCTCGCCCGCCGGGTACGAGTTCGCCCGCGCCCTGGTCGACCAAGGCTCCGCCCTGCGCCGCGAGGCCCGGCTCCACGAGGCCGCCGAGCAGCTCTACCGGGGCCTGGAGACGGCCGTCCACTGCGGCGCCGACGGTCTGGCCGAGCGCGCCCGCGACGAGCTCGCCGCCGCCGGACTCCGCCCCCGCAGGCTCCGCGCCACCGAGACCGACGCTCTCACCGCCCAGGAACGGGCGGCCGCCGGCCGGGCCGCCCGCGGTGAGGACGACGAGCAGATCGCCGCAGGCCTGGACACCGATCCGGAGAACGTCACCCGGCTGCTCTCCGCCGTCTACCGCAAGATCGGCACCGACCGGGCGGGCCTGGCCAGGGCTCTGGCACCTTAGCGTCGCGGCCCCGGGCACGCGGGCGGCCCGGGGACCGTACGATGGGCCCATGTCGTTCCTCCGCCGCCGCAGCGCCGCAACGCCCACAGGGCCGGAATTCGACGTCCTGGCCATGGACCCGGGCGACTGGCCCGGCGAACTGGGCGCCGGGCTGCTGCCCGGAGAGGACGGCAGCTGCCAGGGCATCTTCCTGCGCTACGACCTCTTCGGCGGGCGCGGTCCCGCCATGCTGATCGGCAACCTCCCCGAGGGCTCGCCGGCCCGCGACCTCGAAGAGGGCCAGATCCCCTTCGAGGTCGCGCAGCTGCTGCTGGCCCTCGGCAACGACGAGCCGGTCGAGGTCGTCGGCACCGAGGACACCCCGGTCATGCACGGTGACAACCTGCTGATCGTGCGGAAGGTGAAGCTCTCCGAGGGGCGCATCGCCTGCACGCAGTTCGACCGCAGCGACGGCGTCCTGGTCACCATCGCGACCTGGGACCGTCCGATCACCGACGACCTCTACCAGCTGCTCAAGCCCCTCCCCGCGGAGATGTTCCAGCAGGACTGAACGGGACCCAGGAGGGCCGCAGGGTCACGTCCTCGGCCTTGACGTAGGCCACCCGGTGGCCGAACTGGATCTCGTAGTAGAGCTGCTTGCCGCGCACCACCACGTGCTGGGAGGCGTTGAAGGTGACCGCCCGGTAGTACTCGCCGCGCGTCGCCAGGCCCACCACGTAGCTCTGGCCGGCGAGCAGCCTGTACGGCAGCGGGGACTCCGGCTGCACCGGCACGCCCGCCGGGTAGGCGGCGGCCTCCGGATAGGCGCGCCCGTACACCGGGACGTCGGCGCGGCCCTCCTTGGGCGTGATCACCCAGCCCGTGGCGGGCACGGCGGTCCGGTGCGCCTTCGGGTCGTGGAACCAGGCCTTCTGGCCGAGGTACCAGATCGCCGTCCACTCACCGCGCCGCTCGGCCACCGCGAACTGCTGGCCGGTCGAGGCGCGGGCGCCGGTGTCGTTCACCCCGGTCGTCGAGGGGGCCTCCCCGTGCAGGCCGACGTCCTTGACGAGGGGGGCGTCCTCACTCGGCTCGGTGTAGAGCCGGACCGCCTCGGAGCCGCGGGACGGGCAGGTGTCACCGGCGGTGGCGCAGCCGGTGTAGACCGGGCGGTTGGAGACGTACTCCGGGTCGATCGTCACCAGGGCGCTGTCCGGCCCCGCGGTCACCCGGAAGGGCGCTCCCAGGAGCTGGAAGTAGTGCGCCCAGTCCCAGTACGGGCCGGGGTCGGTGTGCATGCCGGGGATGTTCGCGGCGGTCGGGCCGGGGACGTTGTCGTGGCCCAGGATGTGCTGCCGGTCCAGCGGGATGCCGAAGCGCAGCGCCAGGTAGCGGACCAGCCGCGCCGACGCCCGGTACATCGCCTCGGTGTACCAGGTGCCCGGATCGGTGAGGAAGCCCTCGTGCTCGATGCCCACCGACTTGGCGTTGACGTACCAGTTGCCCGCGTGCCAGCCGACGTCCTTGGTCCTCACGTGCTGGTCGACGTGGCCGTCCGCGGAGCGGATCGAGTAGTGCCAGGCCAGGTAGTCCGGCTTCTGCACCAGTTGGAGGGTGGTGTCCCAGGTGGCCTCGGTGTCGTGGACGACGATGTAGTCGATCTTCTGGCTCGTCGGCCGGTCGGCGAGGTCGTGGTTTCCGTAGTTGCCCGTGCCGTACTCCTCGTACGGGGCCGGGAGCCATTCGCACGCGATCGTGCGCGGGCACTCCGTCCCGTCCGAGGCGACCGTGCGCAGTCCCAGGGAGCCGAGCTGGCCGGTGTCCGGCGAGAGGCCGGGGTGCGCCTCCAGGGCGACGGTGTCCCCGTCGTCCGTGGTGCGGGCGGCGCCCTCCCGGATCACCTGGAAGACGTCGTCCGCGAAGACCGAGGCCGTCGCGGTGTCGTCGGCGCCGGAGTAGCGGGCCACCGCGCCGTACCAGCGCGCCGGGTCGGAACTCGCGGGCGCGCCCAGCGACTTCTGGGCCTGGGCGAGCAGCGCGGCACCGCCCTCGATGTTGGCCGCGGGGTCCTCGCGCAGCTCGTCGGCGGCCAGCCCCGTCAGCCCGGCGGCGCGGTCCAGCGTGGTGAGCGTCGGCGGCAGCGCCCGCGTGCCGGCGGCGGGCAGGCCGACGTCGACGAGGGGGCGTCCCACGTCGCCGCGCGGATCGTCGCCGCCGTCACCCCTTCGAGGAAAGTCGGCGAGTGCCGTCCGGGCGTCCGTGAGGTGCATGGGGCCGTATCCGGCGGTGACACTGGGCAGTCCGCGATGGGTGTCCCAGCGCGACTCCATGTACGCCACGCCCAGCAGCACGCTCTCCGGCACGTGATAGCGCTCGGCGGCGTCCTTGAAGGCCTGTTGGAGCGTTGAGTCCCGCTCGTCCGGGGTCGCGCCGGCCGCGGGCAGCGGCGACAGCGCGGCGACCGAGAGCAGGGCGCCGGCGGCCACGGTCACCGTGGCGGCGGTGACGACCTTGCGCGGGCGTCTCGCGTTGTGGGGGGTGGTTCCTCGCACTGCAGCCTCCTGTGGGTGACGCACGGGGCCGTTCGGAACCACAGAGGTATCCGTTGCTCGACGATCCGTCAACTATGCAGTGCGACAGCTGTTTACGCATGTCAGCGCCCGTGCCGGGAGCTTTCCCCGCACGGGCGCCATGGCCTGCGGTGCGTCAGTGGACTGGACCACAGGCGGTGCCGCCGCGGTCGTGAGACCGCCCGGGCGGCACCGCGACGGCACCGGAGGACTCTCCCCTGGCCCCCGGGTCCGCGACCGCGGTGATGCGCCGTCCACCACGCACCGGTTCCTCCTCTTCCGTCCGGGAACCGGCTCGGGGATCACCTCGTACCGACGGCGGCCCTGACGGCCCGCCGGGCGAGGCCCCCGTCGTCGTGCAGCCGGCGCAGCAGCAGCCGCTGCTCCTCGCCGGCCTCGGCCGCGCCCGGACCCGCCGGGACGGTGCTGCGCATCGTGCGCTGCACGGCCGTCTCGTAGGTACGGATCTCGCGGGTGATCACCAGCATCAGGTTCACCAGGAAGGCGTCACGCGCGATCGGGCCCGCGGCCTGCGCCATCTGGCTGATCTGCCGCCGGGTGACCGGGTCGTCGCCCAGGATCATCCAGAGCAGCGCCAGGTCGTAGCCGGGCAGGTACCAGCCGGCGTGCTCCCAGTCGACCAGCACGGGGCCGGCCGGGGAGAGCAGGATGTTGGACAGCAGGGCGTCACCGTGGTTGAACTGCCCCTGTACATGGGCCAGTCCGTGCAGCAGCTTCTGGAGGTCGCCCATGTCCCGGTCGGTGAGCAGCCCCAGCTCGTGGTAGCGGGACAGCCGCGCCGCGTAGTCGATCGGGGCGTCGAAGACCCCGGCCGGCGGGCGCCACATGTTGACCCGGGAGATCGCGCTCAGCGCCATCCGCACGTCGGCCCGCGGCGGGGCCTCCGACGGGTGCCGCTGCAGGGCGGCGACCCGTCCGGGCATCCGCTCCAGGACGAGCGTGCAGCTCTCGGGGTCGGCGGCGATCAGCCGCGGGGCCCTGACCGGCGGACGGTGCCGCACGAACGCCCGGTACGCGGCGATCTCGTGGCGGTACCGCTCCACCCAGGCGGGGGAGTGGTCCAGCAGGCACTTGGCGACCGCCGGGGCGCGGCCGGAGGTGCCGACCAGCAGCACCGAGCGGCCGCTGCGCCGCAGCATCTGGACGGGCGTGAACTCGGGGCAGATGCGCTGCACCGAGGCGATGGCCGAACGCAGTTGCGCGCCTTGGGGTCCGGTCAAGTCGAGCCTCCCGCTGAGCGGGTGGGAGGTCCCGGGCGCGCCCCTGCGCGGGCCGGGCAGCACCGGGCGAGGACGGATGGCGGTCCCTGTCCCGGCGAACCCCGGGAGCTGGGTCGGCCGGGGCGGTGCGGACACGGAGGACGATGCTGAATACATATGGGGAGACAGATCCCTTCGTGTGCCAACGAGCTCTTGACGAGGTGGCGGGGCCGGCGCGTGGACGGATCCGGAGCCGGAGTCGGCATCCGGTCCCGCACCCTGGGGAATGCGGGCCCGGGCCGGCGGTCCGAGCTGTCCACGCGCCGTACGCCCCTCGCGTACCAGTACGCACATGGCTCTCGAGGTGTTCAACGCTGATCGGCGTTTTTCGAAAGTTGTTCATATGCGACCGTTCGCGAGCCGGCGAGTGCCGGGCCGGGTGGCGCGTTCCTACCTGACCACCGAATGCGGGTGGCAGACCATCTGGCGCACCCTGGCGAACCCTGGCGAATGCTCGCGGCGGCGCTGACCGGCCGTTAGTGTCAACAGTGCCGAGGAACCTGGGGGCTTGAATGGACAAGGAAGCCAACACACGGCTATCGGACCTGTTCGCACTCACCGGATGGTCCAAGGGAGAGCTCGCGCGACTCGTCAACCGGCAGGCGGCGGCCATGGGCCACCCGCAGCTGGCGACCGACACCTCGCGTGTGCGCCGCTGGATCGAGACCGGGGAATCCCCCCGCGAACCCGTACCCACCGTGCTGGCGGCCCTGTTCACCGAGCGTCTCGGCCGTGTCGTAACCATCGAGGATCTCGGGTTCGGCCGGCATCGGCGTACGGGAAGGAAGCAGGCCGTCAGCGCCGACGGGCTGCCCTGGCCACCGGAGCGAACAGCCGCGGTCCTCACCGAATTCACGGGAATGGACCTCATGCTCAACCGACGCGGTCTGGTGGGCGCGGGTGCCGCGCTCGCCGCGGGTTCCGCACTCAGCAATGCCATGTACGACTGGCTGCGCACCGATCCGGCGCTCGCGGCCGACGCCCCCACCACCGACAACCCCTTCACCGTCGACCCCGCCTCCTACGACCTGTACGAGGCGGCCCCCATCGGCTCCCAGGAGATCGAGGCGCTGGAGCGCTCGGTCGAGGTGTTCCGCGCCTGGGACGCGTCCCGCGGCGGCGGGCTGCAGCGCAAGGCGGTCGTAGGCCAGCTCAACGAGGTGGGCGGCATGCTCGCCTACCACCACCCCCCGCACCTCAAGCGCAGGCTCTGGGGCGTGGCCGCCAACCTCGCCGTACTGGCGGGGTGGATGTCCCACGACGTGGGCCTGGAGCCCACCGCCCAGAAGTACTTCGTCATCGCGGCGCACGCCGCCCGCGAGGGCGGCGACCGGCCGAGGGCCGGTGAGGCGCTCTCCCGCGCCGCCCGGCAGATGGTGCACCTGGGCCGGCCCGACGACGCCCTGGATCTGATGAAACTGGCGCAGTCCGGCTCCGGGGAGGAGACCCTGCCGCGCACCCGCGCCATGCTCTGCACCATCGAGGCGTGGGCACAGGCCTCCATGGGCCGGGGCCAGGCCATGCGCCGCACCCTCGGCGAGGCCGAGGACCTCTTCACCTCCGACCGGGGCGACGTCCCGCCGCCCAGCTGGATGCAGATGTTCGACGAGGCCGATCTGCACGGCATGCAGGCGCTCGCCTACCGCACCCTCGCCGAGCACGAGCCGCTGGCGGCCCGGACGGCCCAGCACCACGCCAAGCAGGCACTGGAGCTGCGCGGTAAGGGCCGGGACCGGTCGAACATCTTCGACTACATCTCGCTCGCCTCAGCGTGCTTCATCGCCGACGACCCGGAGCAGGCGGACCGCTACGCGCGACTGGCGCTGCTGACCATAAGGCAGAACTCGTCGCTGCGTACGTGGGACCGGCTGCGGGAGATGTACCGGCTCACTGCCCGCTACTCCGACTTCACCAAGATCCAGGACCTGCGCGAGGAGATCGAGATCGCGCTGCCGAGCAGCCCCAAGCGCAAGGGCACCGCCATCTGAACGGAGTCCGCCGCGGAGGCCGCGGACGGACAGGGCGAGGCCGTGCGAGAAGAGGCCGCGCGCATCCATGAGCGGGACCAGCCGACTCGCGCCGAATGAGCCGGCTCTCCCGGATGCCGTCATCAGGTCAGCGGATCGCCATCAGGTCAGCACATCAACCCGTCAACACGTCGACCGCCCGCACCGCACCCGGTGTGGCGCGGCATTCACACGGCGGTCAGTGGAACTCGGCGATGAGCACGCAGGCGTCGTCCTCGCGCTCGGGGGCGCCGAGTTCCTCCACCACGATCCGTACACACTCCTGAGGAGTGCGCGCCCGGGCGAACCTCGGGCCGAGCTCCAGCAACCGCCGCACCGCGGCGGCCGCGTCCGACGCCGACACGGAACCCGAACGGCGCGGCAGCAGGCCATCGGTGTGCAGCACCAGCAGGTCGCCGGCGATCAGCCGCTCGGTCGCCTGGCCGTACTGGGCGCCCGACGTGGCGCCCAGCAGCACGCCCTCGGGCGCGTCGAGCAGCCGCCCCGTCCCGTCGCGGAAGAGCAGCGGGGCGGGGTGGCCCGCTTGCGCCCACACCAGGGAGCGGTCCTCCGGTCGGTAGCGGCAGCACAGGGCGCTGCCGAGAGCGGGCTGCGCCGAGCTGTCCAGCAGCTGGTTGAGCCCCTCCAGCAGCGGGGCGGGCTCCAGCCCGGTCATCGCCATGCCGCGCAGCGCGCCGAGCAGCATGGCCATGCCGGAGGTGGCGGAGACTCCGTGCCCGGTGAGGTCCCCTACGGTCAGCAGCGCGGAGCCGTCGGGCAGCTGCAGCGCGTCGTACCAGTCGCCGCCGACGAGGGCGCCGGTCGCGGACGGCAGGTAGTGCGCGGCGAGGTCGACGGTGGTGGGGCCGCCGTCCTGCGGGAACCGCAGGGAGCCGCGCCACGGCGGCAGCACGGCTTCCTGCAGCTCAACCGCCAGCCGGCGCTCGGTCTGCGCGATCTGCCGCTCGCGCTGCAGCGAGTCACGGGTCTCCCGCAGCGTCCGCTGGCTGCGGCGCAGTTCGCTGACGTCGCGGAGCACCGCCCACATGGAGGCGGTGGCCCCGGCGGCGTCGAGCACCGGCTCGCCCACCATGTGCACCGTGCGCACGGCACCGTCCGGGCGGACGATGCGGAATTCGCAGTCGATCGGCCGGGCGTCCACCAGACAGCCGGTGACCGCGGCGGTCAGCGTCTGCTGATCCTCGGCGAAGAGCCACGAGGGCAGCTCGTCCAGGGTCAGCGGTCCGTCCTCGACGGTCCGCCCGAAGATGCGGTACAGCTCCTCCGACCACTGGACACCGTCCGTGACCAGATTCCACTCGGCGCTGCCGGCCCGCCCCAGGGCCTGCACGGCGCCGGGACCCGGTGCCGGAACGGAGAGCTCCCGGGCCTCCCGAGCCGCGTACGCGGCTCCGCCATTCCCGGCGCCCGTGCTCCTGTCGCCGGTGGCGGGGAGGCCGTCGCGCAGCTGCCCGAGGTGCGCGCCCAGGTCGTCGAGCTGGTGGACGGCGAGGTCGCACAGCGCGCGCTGCCAGCGCAGCTGCGGGTCCTCCTCGTCCTCGGTGGCGGCGTCACGCCGTACGGCGTCGACCTTGCCGCGCAGCTGGCGGGTCTGGGAGATGAGCGCGTCCACGGCGTCGGGCTCAGGCTTCGCGGTGGCGCGGTCCTCATGCAAATGGGGCGGCATGACGCTCTCCGAACATGTCTCCGAACCGGGCGCCGGCCTCAACGGGCCGTACGGATGGGCCAGTCACGACTGTTGCACAAGGAGTGATGGCCCGTAAGGGTTTCCGCAATACCCGATCCGGTGGTGCTATAGGCATATGCCAGGAGCCCAGGAGCCCAGGAGCCCAGGAGCCCAGGAGCCGTCCACGGCCCGCGGACTCGGCGGAATGCCTCGGTCCGGGTAAGCTGCGGGCCGCCGCCCGCAGGCGTCCTCGCAAGCCGTCCCAGCGCCGTGCAAAGGGTTTGAACCCGGGACGATCTGCGAAGATACCTCGCAGCCGGTAACGGAAAATCCCGTTGCCAACCAACCCCCCGCACCGGATGCTGACCTCATGTTCGACCCCGACATAGCGCCCAGCGGTACCCTTCTCGGCCTCCTCCAGAGAGGACGCGGAGACGGGACCCTGCACGCCCTCGCGGCGCAGCGAGCCGACGCGCTCGCCGCGCTGGAGCAGTGCGTCCTGCGCGACCCCCGTCACGACTGGCGCGTGGAGTCCCGCTCCCTTTATTACGCGCGCCTGTACTCGGAGCTCGAGGGCCCGCTCGACGGGATCGAACAGCATCTCTTCCACCCTGACGACATCGTCACCCCCGACGAGCACCGCTGCGGCCTCGCCCTGTCCGTCCTCGGCCACCTCGCCGGCTACGGCCGCCGCGACGCCGTCCTGCTCCTGCGTCGCTACGCCGCCACGGGCGGCAGCTGGGAGTGGGCCCTGGACGAGCTCGCCGTGCGTGACGACGACGAGGCGCTGCGCGCGCTCGGCCCCGCCGTGCTCGCCCGATTCCCCCGCACCACGGAGGGTGACGCCCAGCTCGCGGCCGCGCTCCGCGAGGCGTACGAGCCCCGGCCCTGGCGGCTGTGGGCCGAGGATCCGGACCCCGCCGTCTCCGAACGTGTGCGCAAGGCCTCGGAACAGACCGCCTTCGACCGCTGGCAGCGCCAGATGCGGCCCGCCGGGCCGACCCCGGGCTGGAGCGTACGGGCCGTCCTCGAATGGGCCCAGGAGGGTCTGGCCGCCCATCCGCCGCAGCACCGCGACGCCCCCGCCGCCCGCTGCCTGGCCGCGGTCGCCGGTCCCGAGGACCGGGAGGAACTCGTCGAGGCCGCCCGCGGCGGTCCGGAGGCGGCCCGCGCGGCCGCTCTCCGCCACCTCTCCGACCGGCAGGACCGCGATGCCCTCGACCTCATCGAGGCCGCCGCGCTCAGCGACTGCGAACTCGTCGCCCGCGCCGCCATCGAGTCCTTCGAGCGGATGCGCAGCGTCGCCGCCCTCACCCGGGCCCGCATCTGGTCGGGTCGTGAGGACGCCCTGGGGGCCGCCGCCGCCCGCATGCTCGCCTGCCGCGGCGGCGAACAGGACGCCGACCGCGTCCTGGGCGCGCTGCGCCGCCTCGTCCAGCGCGAGGGCGCCGACGCCGAGGGCCTGGCAGGTCTCGTCGAGGGCTCGGGCCGGCTCTCCATCGACTGCGCCGCCCCCGTCCTGCGCCACATCTACCGCGAGACCAGTTCCTCACAGGTGCGCGGCGTCGCCGCCCACGCCCTCGCCCGCACCGACCCCTCCTTCGGCGCCGGACTCGCCGTCGAGTGCCTCTGGGACTGCGAGGAGACCACCCGCGAACTCGCCGCCCGCACGGCCACGACCGCGGACGTCCGCGTCCTGGCCCAGCTGCGCCGCCTCGCCGCCGACCCGGCGGAGGAGGCCGAGGTCCAGACAGCCGTCCGGGGCCGCCTCAGCTCGGGCGATCCCGCGCGGTAGCGCCGGCGCCCCGCGAGGCCTGCCCCGACCGCCGCAGTTCGCCCGTCGCCCCCAGAGCGGCGGGCTGCCGCACGCCGGCGGCCGAACGCGGCCGATGCGGCCCGGGAAGGCCCGCAGGTGACGGTGCGGCCGGAAGGCCCGATCAGGGGCCAACGCTCACGGCACGTTCCCCAAGGTGAAAGATCCACGTGACCCGGACAACGCCCGCGGAGCCGACAACGTCCGTATGCGAGTAGCCATCGTCACAGAGTCCTTCCCTCCCGACGTCAACGGAGTGGCCCACTGCGCGCTGCGCACGGCCGAGCACCTGGTCCGCAGAGGCCACGAGCCGCTGGTCATCGCACCCGCGGGCCCGCAGGACATGCCGCCGAACGACGACCCGTGCCCGGTCGTACGGGTGCCGTCGCTGCCGCTGCCCGGCTACCCGCAGGTCCGGGTGGCGCTCCCCGGCCGCAGGACCGCGGCGGCGATCGCCGCGCACCGCGCCGAACTCGTCCACCTGGCCAGCCCGTTCATCCTCGGCGTGCGCGGCATGGCCGCGGCCACCCGGCAGCACATCCCCGCGGTCGCGGTCTACCAGACCGACCTCGCGGGATACGCACGCACCTACCTGAGCCTCGGCGAGAACACCGCGTGGCGCCGCATCCGCGCCGTGCACACGGCCGCCGACCGCACGCTCGCCCCGTCCAGCGCGTCCCAGCGCGACCTGGAGGCGCACGGCGTCCCGCGCGTGCACCTGTGGCCGCGCGGCGTGGACTCCGTGCGCTTCGACCCCTCGCACCGCGACGAGGAACTGCGCCGCGAACTCGCCCCGAACGGCGAGGTCCTGGTCGGCTACGTCGGCCGCCTCGCCCCGGAGAAGCACGTGGAGCTGCTGGCCGGCGCGTGCCGCCTGCCGGGCGTGAAGGTGGTCGTCGTCGGTGACGGCCCCAGCGCCCAGGGGCTGCGCGAGGCGCTGCCGGGCGCGGTGTTCCTGGGCCGTCGCACCGGGCACGACCTGGCGCGGATCTACGCCTCGCTCGACGTCTTCGCCCACACCGGGCCCTTCGAGACGTTCTGCCAGACCGTCCAGGAGGCGATGGCCAGCGGGCTGCCCGTGATCGCCCCCGCCGTCGGCGGTCCGCTCGACCTCGTCGACCACGGCCGCACCGGGCTGCTCGTGCCGCCCGCCGACGTCGACGCGGTCACCGGCGCCGTACGGCTGCTCGCGGGCGCCCCGGCCGTGCGCGACCAATTCGGCGCCGAGGGGCGCGCCGACGTGGCCGCGCGCACCTGGGAGGCCGTCGGCGACCTGCTCCTGGACCACTACGCGCAGGTGCTCGACGCCCGTACGGCGGTGGCGGCATGACGGGCCGGCTGCGCATCGTGCGGATGGCCAACTTCGTCACGCCCACCTCCGGCGGCCTGCGCACCGCGCTGCGCCACCTCGGCGAGGGCTATCTGGGGGCCGGCCACGATCCGGTGCTGATCGTCCCGGGGCCCGCCGCCCGGGACGAGATCACCTCCCAGGGCAGGATCATCACCGTCCCGGGCCCGCTCGTCGCGGGCACCGGCGGCTACCGGGTGCTGACCGGACGGCCGCGCCTGGAGGCGCTGCTGGACACCCTCCGCCCGGACCGGCTGGAGGTCTCCGACCGCACGACACTGCGCTGGACCGGGGAGTGGGCACGCCGCCGCCGGGTGCCCTCCGTCATGGTCTCCCACGAGAGCGTCGACGGGGTGCTGCGCACCTGGGGCATGCCCAGCGGTCTCGCCCAGGGAGCCGCCGACCGGCTCAACCGGCGCAGCGCGCACGTGTACTCGCGCATCGTGTGCACGACCGCCTGGGCGGCCGCGGAGTTCGAGCGGATCGGGGCCCGCAACATCGTGCGGGCGCCGCTGGGCGTCGACCTGGAGGCGTGCCACCCGGCGCACCACGACCCCGGGTTGCGTGCCCGGTACGCCGGCGAGGCCGAGGTGCTGCTGGTCATGTGCTCCCGGCTATCGCCCGAGAAGCGGCCGGGACGCGCCCTGGAGGCCCTGGCGTACATGCGCCGGCAGGGCGTCGACGCCGTCCTCGTCGTCGCCGGGGAGGGGCCGATGCGCGCCCGGCTGGAGGCGCGGGCCCGGGAGGCCCGGCTGCCGGTCACCTTCCTGGGGCACGTTCCCGTCCGCCGCACGCTGTCCGCCCTCCAGGCCACCGCCGACGTGGTCCTGGCGCCGGGCCCGGTGGAGACCTTCGGACTGTCCGCCCTGGAGGCCCTCGCCTGCGGCACACCGGTCGTCGCCAGCGCGCTCTCCGCGCTGCCCGACATCCTCGGCCCGGCCGGCGCCGCGGCCACCGACGACGGCCCCGCCTTCGCCGACGCAGTCGGCCACCTCCTCTCCCGGCCCGAGCACATGCGCCGCGCCATCGCCCGCGCCCAGGCCGAGCGCTACGGCTGGCCCACCGCCGTCAGCGCCTTCCTCGCCGCCCACGACGCCGCGCCCCGGCTCGCCGCCCCGGATGTCACGCCATGACGACGGCGGGCACGGACACGCCCACCGCCCCCGGACGCGCTAGACCCGAGGCCCCGGGGCAGGCGGAGATCCCGATCCCGACCCCGGCTCGCGCCCCGGACCGGCCCGTATCCACCACCACGCGGGAGATACGTTTCGCCGCGCTCGGGGACTCGCTCACCGCGGGCCTCGGCGACCCCGTCGCCGGCGGCTGGCGCGGCTGGGCGCCGCTGCTGGCACAGGGGCTGGCAGCCGAGCCGTCGGCGGTGAGTCTGCTCAACTGCTCGCGCAGCGGCGCCCTCACCAAGGACGTCGCCGAGGAGCAGCTGCCGCGGGCCCTGGACCACCGGCCGCACCTGGCCTCGGTGGTGATCGGCGCCAACGACACGCTGCGCGGCACCTTCGACATCGAGACGGTGGCCCGGCGCCTGGACGCCGTCCTCGGTGAACTGCGCGCGCACGGAGCGGAGGTGCTCACCGCCTGCCTGCCCGACCCCGGACGCATGCTGGGGCTGCCGTGGCCGCTCGCCCGGCCGCTGGGCCGCCGGATGACCGCGCTGAACCAGGTCGTCCACGCCCTGTCCGAGCGGTACGGCGCCGTGCACCTGCACGCCGCCCGCCACCCCTGGGTCGCCGACCGCGCCGCCTGGAGCGCGGACCGGCTGCACCCCAGCGAGCTGGGGCACCGTCTGCTCGCCCGGGACTTCCACGCCCTCCTGGTCACCCGGGGCCTGTCGGACGGCGAGCCGCCGTCCACGACCCCCGGCGGCCCGGGACCGGGCGCCGCGGCGAGCGTCTGGTGGATGGCGACCAAGGGCACCCGCTGGGTCGCCGACCGCTGCACCGATCTGCTGCCCGACCTGCTGCGGCTCGCGGGCCAGGAGGCCAGGCACCGGCTGGCCGGCACGGACGGCCTGCTGGACCTGCGCTCCCGGGACGCCACGGCCGGCGCACTCGCCCGCCTGGGAGGGGCGTCCCTGGGACAATGAGGGAGTGACCGGGCACTGGGAGTTCTGGATCGACCGGGGCGGCACCTTCACGGACGTCGTCGGCAGACGGCCCGACGGCCGCCTGGAGACCTGCAAGCTGCTGTCCCACGATCCCGGGCGCTACCGGGACGCCCCCGTCGAGGGGATCCGGCGGATGCTCGGACTGGGCCCCGGCGAACCGATCCCCGCCGATCGGATCTCCGCCGTCAAGATGGGCACCACGGTCGCCACCAACGCCCTGCTGGAACGCAAGGGGGAGCCCACCGTCCTGGTCGTCACCGAGGGCTTCCGCGACGCGCTGCGCATCGCGTACCAGAACCGTCCCCGGCTCTTCGACCGCAGGATCGTCCTCCCCGAGGCGCTCTACGAGCGCGTCATCGAGCTCCCCGAACGCACCGACGCACACGGCGAGGTCGTCCGTCGCCCCGACCTCGCCGCCGCCGGAGCGGCGCTGCGCGACGCGCGCCGGGCCGGCCTCACGAGTGTCGCCGTGGTCCTGCTGCACGGCTACCGCCACCCCGCACACGAGCTGGCCGTCGCCCGGGCGGCCCGCGAGGCCGGGTTCACCCAGATCAGCTGCTCGCACGAGGTGAGCCCGCTGATCAAACTGGTCCCGCGCGGCGACACCACCGTGGTGGACGCCTACCTGTCGCCGATCCTGCGCCGCTACGTGGACGAGGTGGCCGCCGAACTGCGGGGCGTCCGCCTGATGTTCATGCAGTCCAACGGCGGGCTCCGCGAGGCCGGGCACTTCCGGGGCAAGGACGCCGTCCTGTCCGGACCCGCCGGGGGAGTGGTCGGCATGGCGCGCACCTCGCGGCAGGCGGGCTTCGACCGCGTCATCGGCTTCGACATGGGCGGGACGTCCACCGACGTATCGCACTGGGCGGGCGAGCTGGAACGCGTCCTCGGCACCGAGGTGGCGGGCGTGCGGATGCGGGCCCCGATGATGAACATCCACACCGTGGCGGCGGGCGGCGGCTCCGTCCTCCACTTCGACGGGCAGCGCTACCGCGTCGGCCCCGACTCCGCGGGCGCCGACCCCGGTCCGGCCTGTTACCGCAGGGGCGGCCCGCTCACCGTCACCGACGCCAATGTGATGCTCGGACGCGTCCAGGCGGCGCACTTCCCCGCCGTCTTCGGTCCGGACGGCGACCGGCCGCTGGACACCGAGGCCGTCCGCGCCGGCTTCGCGCGGCTCGCGGACGAGGCCGCCGCGACCGGCGACCGCCGTACCCCGGAGGAGGTCGCCGCGGGCTTCCTGGAGATCGCCGTCCTCAACATGGCCAGCGCCGTCAAGAGGATCTCCGTGCAGCGCGGTCACGACATCACGCGCTACGCCCTCACCAGCTTCGGCGGAGCCGGCGGCCAGCACGCCTGCGCGGTCGCCGACGCCCTGTCCGTCGACACCGTCATCGTGCCGCCGCTGGCGGGCGTGCTGTCCGCGTACGGGATCGGGCTCGCCGACGCCACGGCCATGCGCGAGCGGTCCGTGGAGACCGGGCTCACCGAGGAGAACCTGCCGGGGCTGCGGGAGGTCCGCGCCGAACTCGAAGGCCTGGCCCGCGCGCAACTGCGCGAGGACGGAGTCCCCGACGCCACCGTCGGGACCGTCACCCGCGTCCATGTGCGCTACGCGGGCACCGACGCCGCCCTGCCGGTGCCGATGGGGACGGTCGCCGCGATGCGCGAGGCGTTCACCGCGGCCCACCGCACGCGGTACGCCTTCACCATGGACAAGCCCCTGGTCGTCGAGGCCGTCTCGGTCGAGGCGATCGGCGCCGCGGGCCCCCCGGGACGGCACTTCGTGGAGCTGCCGCCCCGCGAGGGCGGCCTGCGCCCCACCGCCGAGGTGTCCCTGTACGCGGAGGGCCGGCAGAAGAGCAGTCCCCTCTTCCGCAGGGACGGGATGCGCCCCGGCGACACCGTCGACGGGCCCGCCCTCATCGCGGAGGCCGACGCGACGACCGTGGTCGACCCCGGCTGGCGGGCCGCGGTGGGCGAGCACGGCCACCTGCTGCTCACGCGGGTGCGGCCGCGGCCCGGCCGGGTCGCCGTCGGGACCGACGTCGACCCCGTGATGCTGGAGATCTTCAACAACCTCTTCATGTCGATCGCCGAGCAGATGGGCGTCCGCCTGGAGAACACCGCCCACTCCGTCAACATCAAGGAGCGCCTGGACTTCTCCTGCGCCCTCTTCGACCCCGAGGGCAACCTCATCGCCAACGCCCCCCACATCCCCGTCCACCTCGGCTCCATGGGCGAGTCCATCAAGGAGGTGCTGCGGCGGAACGAGGGGGCCATGCGCCCTGGCGACGCCTACGCTGTCAACGATCCGTACCACGGGGGCACCCACCTGCCCGACGTCACCGTCGTCACCCCCGTCTTCGACGACGAGGGGCGGTCGCTGCTCTTCCTTGTCGCCTCGCGCGGCCACCACGCGGAGATCGGCGGCCTCACGCCCGGCTCCATGCCCGCCTTCAGCCGCACCGTCCACGAGGAGGGCGTGCTCTTCGACAACTGGCTCCTGGTCCGCGACGGCCGCCTGCGCGAGGAGGAGACCCGCGCCCTGCTCACCGGCGCCCCGTACCCCTCGCGCGACCCCGACACCAACATCGCCGACCTGCGCGCCCAGATCGCCGCCAACGAGAAGGGCATCGCCGAGCTCCGCCGCATGACCGGGCAGTTCGGCCTCGACGTCGTGCACGCCTACATGCGCCACGTGCAGGACAACGCCGAGGAGTCCGTCCGCCGCATCATCGCCGGCCTGAGCGACGGCGACTGCGCGTACGAGACGGACAACGGAGCGGTGATCCGCGTCGCGGTGCGCGTCGACCGCGAGGCGCGCAGCGCGGTCCTGGACTTCACCGGCACCTCGCCGCAGCAGGAAGGCAACTTCAACGCCCCGCAGTCCGTCGTCATGGCGGCCGTGCTCTACGTCTTCCGGACCCTCGTCGCCGACGACATCCCGCTCAACAGCGGCTGCCTGAAGCCCCTGGACGTCCTCATCCCCGAGGGGTCGATGCTGGCGCCCGTGTACCCGGCCGCGACCGTCGCCGGAAACGTCGAGACGTCCCAGGCCGTCACCGGCGCCCTCTACGCCGCGCTCCGCGTGCAGGCCGAGGGCTCGGGCACGATGAACAACGTCACCTTCGGCAACGAACGGGTGCAGTACTACGAGACCGTGGCCAGCGGTTCCGGCGCCGGAGACGGCTTCGACGGCGCCGACGCCGTGCAGACCCACATGACCAACTCCCGGCTCACCGACCCCGAGATCCTCGAATGGCGCTACCCCGTCCGCGTCGACGGCTTCGCCATCCGCGAGGACAGCGGCGGCGCGGGCCGCTGGCACGGGGGGCGCGGCGCGGTCCGGCGCATCCGCTTCCTGGAGCCCATGACGGTCGCCCTCCTGTCCGGCCACCGCCGGGTCGCGCCGTACGGGCTGGCGGGCGGCGGACCCGGCGCCGTCGGCGAGAACCGCATCGAGCGCGCCGACGGCACGGTCACCCCGCTCGGCGGGGTCGACTCGGCCGACGTGGGTCCCGGTGACGTCCTGGTCGTGGCGACACCGGGCGGGGGCGGCTACGGGGCCGCCGGCGCCTGAGGGCTCCGGGCGCCGGCCCGCCCGGACCGTGCCGTTTGGGTCGTTGTCGGTGCGACCGCCTAGTCTGTGCGTCGTGACCACGACCGTTCCGCACCAGCTCAGCGGCGGTGTCCGGCCCGCGCCGGGACCGGCCGCCGACGAGGGCCTGGCCCGTCGGCTCAAGGCCCTGGCCTGCACCGCGCCGCTGCACGACCTCGACGCGCGCAAGGCCAACCTCGCGGGCGAGTACTCGGTGTACGCGATGGCGGAGGTCGCCCTGGCCGCCATCGACTTGGTCACGCTCAACATGGACTTCGACACCGGCGCCGACCACGACCAGATAATCTCCCGCCTGCTGCCCCGCATCGCCGCCCAGGCCCCCGCCCGTCCCGCCGCCGAGCACGAGCGCGTGGGCCGCTGGGTCCTGGAGAACCTGATCAACGTCGGCAGCGTCGACCGCGGCTTCCGCGCCGTCTACGGCACTTTCGGCGCGGACGGGGCATATGTCCGCCGCGATTACGACTTCAAGCTGATCGAGGAGGTCCCGGGGCGCGACGGCACGGTGTATCTGCGCACCACCGACGAGGCCGTCAACGTGCTCGTCGGCGCCCTCGACACCGACGTCACCAGCGCCCAGATCGCCGCCGAGGTCAAGCTGGAGGTGCTGATCAACCGGGGCCGCCTCGCCGACGCACAGCTCGCCGCAGAACAGGCCCGGTACCGCACGGTCCAGTACGCCGAGACGCTGCGCCGCGCCCTGGACGCCACCCGCCGCAACGTCCGGGCCGTCGACTGGCTCCGCACCGTCCCCGACATGATCGCCGAGGCGCTCGACCACGTCGCCGACCGCTACCGGCACGAGAACGCCATCCTCACCAACATCCGCAAGGCCAGGGACGAGTCCGAGGAGCAGGAGCACAAGCGGCGCGCCGCCGAGCTCGTCGACATCGTCAAGGACTGCATCCGCCGCCACACCCAGCTGCAGTCCCGGCTGCTGGAGGCCGGCCCGATCTTCCGCGCCGAACAGGACCGGCAGGCCTTCGCCGCGCCGCGCGGCAGCGCCCTCGTCGGCATGCTCGACCTGTACGGGCAGCTGGTCGCGCCGGTTCTGCCGCTCCCCGTCGAGCAGGCCACCCGCGTCACCGACGCCTGGTTCGCCCGGGGCACGGGCTTGCGCACCCCCGCCTCGGTGCGCGTCACGGACCTCGTGGACGCCCTGCTCACCCCGCCGCTGGAGCGCGAGCACCTCGGCGCCGAGATGCCCGAGCCCGATCTGGTCGCCACCCCGGACGACAGCCGGTTCAGCGAGGAGCAGCTCGAGACCGCCCTCGAACTGCTCGACCTGCCCCACGACGCCCCGCGCCGGCTGTCGGGACTGCTCGCCGAGGCCCGCCGCCTCGACCCGGAACTGCCCTACCTGGTCGCCCTGCTGGCGGTGCACGCGGCCAGCCCGCCGGTCGGCACGGCCTACCGCCAGGGCGAGGAGCGGTTGCTCTTCGCCGTGGACGACGGCACCCGGCTGGACGACCCCGAGTTCGGCGGCGCCGACCTGATCGTCGGCACGGCCCGGCTGGACGCCGCCGGCATGGCCGCGGAGCGGTCGGAGGTGGCGTGACCATGAGCGAACCGATGATGTGTACCGAGGAGACGACCCCGTGAGCGACCACCGCGACGGCGAGAGCGCGCAGCCGCCCGCAGCGGCCACCGGCCCGGCGGCCCTCACCCCCGCCGACGCCGCGGACGCCGCCCGCCTCGTCTCCTTCGGGCTCCAGCCGAAGCTGCTGCCCGCCCGCGACGCCGAGTACGCCGAGCTGATCCGCCGCTACCGCGAGGACCAGCCGTTCTCGCGTCTCGCCGACGCGGTCGCCGCAGGTCTCGGCCTGGTCGTGCTGGAGGTCTCGCCCAGGGCCGGCATGGCACTGGCCGCCGCCGAGGACTCGGTCTTCGCCGTCCGCATGGGCGACTACTCGCGCCGGGCCGCCTCCGACGCGGGCGACCGCTTCCTGCACGGCCTGGCCCATCTCGCCACCGCCGCCATGGCCTTCCCGCGCCCCGAGGACCTCGCCGACGACGCGTACATCGGCCGGGTCACCGTCAACGGCATCGACGGCTTCCTGCGCCAGGCCTGCCGCCGCCTGGAGGAACGCGCCGAGGAGCAGGGCGAGAACACCGACCCGGCCAGCGACGCCCCCGGTCTCGAGGCCGCCTGGCGGGTCTACGTTCGCCGCAGCTCCACCGGCGCCACCAAGGACGCCCGGCGCCTGGCGGGCTCGACCACCGGCATCGTGGGCAAGGCCGTCGCCTTCCTCGTCGACTCGGGCTTCCTGCAGCGCACGGGCGACGAGTCGGGCGGCACGTACCGCACCACCGCCCGCTACCAGCTCCAGGTGCGCGACATGGCGGGCAGCGCAGCCATGGCCGAGCTCCTCGACCTCGGCATCGTGCCCCGGGCCGGCGACACGGCGGCGCTGCTGCCGCCGGAGGAGGGCGACCTCGACCTCGTGGCCGGTGCCGGCCTGCCCTTCCACTCCTGAACCGCCCGATCCGCGGGATCCGCCCGATCCCGGCGATCTCCCCGACCACAGACCACCACGACGAGAGTCCTCCATGTACGAGCTGTCCCGGGTCCGCCTCTACTCCATCGGGCCTGCCGGTGCGCGCTACGCAGACACCGTGCTGGACCTGCGCGGAGTCGGCGAGCCTGTGCCGCAACCGGCCCCCGCGCAGGCGGAGTTCTTCGAGGACGAGCCGACCGGGCCGCCGCGCCGTCCGGCGCCGGCCGGGGTGCTGTTCCTGGAGAACGGCGGCGGCAAGTCGGTCCTGCTCAAGCTGATCTTCTCGGTCATGCTCCCCGGTCACCGCAACACCCTGGGCGGCGCCAGCTCCGGCGTGCTCCGCAAGTTCCTGCTGGCCGACGACTGCGGCCACGTCGCCCTGGAATGGCAGCACACGGTCACCGGCGAGCTGGTCGTCGTCGGCAAGGTCAGCGAGTGGCGCGGACGCCAGGTCTCCTCCGACCCCCGCAAGTTCGCGGAGGCCTGGTACTCCTTCCGCCCCGGTCCCGGCCTGGGCCTGGACTCCCTGCCGGTCGCCGAGTCCACCGCCGTACGGCCGTCCGCCGAGGGCACCTCGGGCGCGCGCGGCCGCCGCCGCACGATGAAGGGCTTCCGCGACGCCCTGACCGACGCCGGACGCTTCTACCCGCATCTGGAAGTGATGTGGGAGGAGATCCACGACCGCTGGAACGAGCACCTCGGCGAACTCGGCCTGGACCCCGAACTCTTCCGCTACCAGCGGGAGATGAACGCCGACGAGGGTGAGGCGGCCGGTCTCTTCGCGGTGAAGAAGGACTCCGACTTCACCGACCTGCTGCTGCGCGCCGTCACCGACACCCGCGACACCGACGGGCTCGCCGACCTCGTGCACGGTTTCGCCGGCAAGCTGGGCCGCCGCGCCGAGCTCACCGCGGAGCGGGACTTCACCGCGGGCTCCCTCGAACTCCTCGGCCGGATCGTCGACGCCACCGCCGCCCGTGACCAGGCCCGCGGCGTCCACGCCCAGTCCGAGCGCCGCACCCGCGGCCTGGCCCGCCGGCTGTCCGCCCGCGCCCGCGAGGAACGGGGCCGCGCGGCGGAGCTGGCGCAGGAGACGGCCCGCGCCGCCCACACCGTCACCGACGCCGAGGCCGCCCGCGGCCGCAGCTCGCTCGTCGCCGCCGAACTCGCCTACCGGCACGCCTCGCTGGCCCTGGCAGCCGGCGAGAAGAGCGCCACCGCACTGCGCCGCGAGCTCAACGACGCCCGTACGCTGCATTCCGCCTGGCAGGCCGCGGAGACCGTGCTGCGGCACCGCGCCGCCGCCGACCGGCTCGCCAGGGTCACAGCCGCCATCCGCGAGGCGGAGCGGGACGCCGCCCCCGCCCTCGCCGCCCGTACGAAGGCCGCCGGCGACCTCGTCCGCGTCCTGCGGGCCGCCGCGGACACCGCCGACGAGCGGGCGGACGCGGAGGAGGAGCGCTCGGCGGAGCTCCAGGCGCAGTCCGAGGCCGCCCATCGCGACGCCACCGCCGCCGCGACCGAGGCGCAGCGCGCCCGCAGCGAGTCCGGCCACCTCGCGCAGCGGCTGACCGAGGTCGAGCAGGAGACCGCCGAGGCGGTCCGTGCCGGCTGGCTCGACGACTCTGCCCCCGACGCCGACCCGGCCCGCGCCGCCCTGGAGGCCTCCGACGCCGAGAAGGCCGCCGCGACCGCCGCGGAGGCCGCCCGTGACGCCGCCCGCCGCGCCGGTGACCGCGCCAGGGAGGCCGCCGCCGCCGAATCGCGCGCCGAACTGTCCGCCGCCCGCGCAGCCGACGCCCTCGCGGCGGCCGAGGCCGCCCACGCCGCCGAGTCACGCGTCGCGGACGCCCTCGCGGCGGAGCCGCGGCTGGCCGAACTCCTCAGCCTGCCGCCCGCGCAGACGCCCGCGGCGGCCGCTCCCGCACCGGCGACGCAGGGCGCGGGGGAGCGCGGTCCCGCCATTCCCGCGCAGAGCTCGGCGGCCGGGCGGCGCGGCCCGGCCGGCTCTCGCCGCCCCGCCGAGCAGGGCCCGCTGACCGCCGCGGAACTCGACGCCTTCGCCGAGCCGTTGCAGGAGATGCTGGACGGCGCCGTGGCCGCCGCCGAGCGGCAGCTCTTCGATCTGCGCACCGCGGCCGCCGACGACGCCCGGATCCTGGCCGCACTCGGTGACGGCGGCCTCCTGCCGCCCGGCCCCGACGTCCTCGCCACCGTCGAGTACCTGGGCGAGCACGGCATTCCCGCGCTCCCCGGCTGGCGGTACCTGGCCCAGGCCGTCGACCCCGCCGACCACGCCGGCGTGCTCGCCTCCCGCCCCGAACTGGTGGACGGCGTCGTCGTCACCGACCCCCAGAGCTATGCACGCGCCCGCGAGGTGCTGGCGCTGGCGGCACTGCTGCCGCGGTCGACCGTCGCGGTCGGGACGTCCGCCGCGCTGCTCGCCCCGCCGCCCACGGCCGGCTCCGAGCCCGAGCTCTTCCTCGTCCCGCCGAACCCGGCGATGCACGACGAACAGGCCGCCGACGGCGAGCGTCAGGCGCTGCGCGCCCGCGCGACCGCCCGCGAGGAGGACATCCGCGGGCTCGCCGCCCGACTGGCCGAGGACCGCACACTGGCCGCCCGGCTCTCCTCGTGGCGTTCCGGCTGCCCGAGCGGCCGGCTCGCCGAGCTCGCCGCCGCCGTGGAGACCGCCCGGGAGACGGCGGCCGCCGCGCGCGAGGAGCTCGCCGAGGCACGCGCCGTACGGATGGAGACCGACGAGGCCGCCGCCGGGGCGACCGCGCTGCGTGACGAGCGCCAGGAGACGGCCCAGCAGGCCCGCCGGGCCGCCGACGCGCTCGCCGGTCTCGCCTTCCGGCTGCGGGAACGGGCCAACTGGCAGCGCAGGACGAGCGAACTGGCCGAGGACGCCGCCGAGGCCGAGACCCGCGCCGAGGCCTGTCTGACCCTCGCGCGCGCGGCCGACGAGGACCGCCGCGCCGCCCAGCGCGCCGCCGACGACGCCCGCCGCACCGCCCGGGTGCTGCGCGCCGAGCGCTCGGAGATCACCGGCGCCCCCGACGAGGCCCTGGAGGACGAGAACGGCGCCGAGGAGCCGACCGGTTCGCTGCCCGCACTCCGCGAGGCGTACCGCGCGGCCTCCCAGGTGTACGAGAAGGTGGGCGTCGGCGCCGACCTGCGGGCCGAGCAGGCCCGTGCGGAGAGCACCGAGCAGTCCGCGCTCTCCGAACTGGAGCGCCTCACCAACAAGGTGCGCACCCGCGCGGCGCAGCTGCTGGAGGGCCCGGACGGCGCCGACGGCCCGGCCCGCCAGGCCGCGGCGGCCCGCGCCGAACAGCTGGTGGCGACCCTCGACTCCCGTGCCTCCACGGCCAGTGAGCACCTCGGCCGGCTCCGCGGAGAGGCCGAGCGGCACGCGCCCGCGGACGGCGAGGCGCACACCGGGCTCCCCGAGGGGCTGGTGCCCCGCGACGCCGAGCACGCCCAGGAGCTGCTGCGCGGGGCCAACGCCGAACTCGCGGCCCGCACCGACGCGCTCACCGGCGCCCGTGACGGCCACGGCGCCCTCGTGCGGGCCCACCGCGCCGCCGAGGACGCGGCGACCGGCTTCGACGAGCTCGCCGCCCTGCTGCGGGACCTGCTCCGGGACGGCGACCGGCAGCCCGAGGACGGCGAGGAGGAGCCCGAGCCGCACTCCGGCTCCCTGGAGGAGGCCAGAACGGCCGCCGCCGAGGCCCGCCGCAGCCTGCGCGGCTGCGCCGCCGACCTGTCGGCCGCGGAGTCCCAGCTGCGCGAGGCCTGCGACGTCCTCGTGCGGCACGCCAACGCGGCCCGCTACGAGCAGGTGCGGACCCCGGCCCGGCAGCAGATCCGCGAGCTGCCCGCGTCCGCGCTGCCCGAGCACGCGGCGGCCTGGCACACCGCCTTCGCGCCGCGGCTGCGTGTCCTGACCGACGAGCTGGAGCAGCTGGAACGCAACCGTGACAGCATCGTCGACCGGCTGCGCGGCCTGGTGGAGTCCTCACTGACCACCCTGCGGTCCGCGCAGCGGCTGTCCCGCCTCCCCGAGGGACTGGGGGAGTGGTCGGGCCAGGAGTTCCTGCGCATCCGCTTCGAGGACCCGGACCACTCGGCGCTCAACGAACGGCTCGGTGCGGTGATCGACGAGGCGACCCGGGCGGCCGTCCGCAAGAACTCAGACCTGCGCCGGGACGGCATGTCGCTGCTGCTGCGCGGCGTCGCGGCCGGCCTGGAGCCCAAGGGCATCGCCGTGGAGATCCTCAAGCCGGACGCCGTGCTGCGCGCCGAGCGGGTCCCCGTCGGGCAGATGGGCGACGTCTTCTCCGGCGGGCAGTTGCTCACCGCGGCCATCGCGCTCTACTGCACGATGGCGGCGCTGCGCAGCAACGACCGCGGCCGCGACCGGCACCGGCACGCGGGCACGCTCTTCCTCGACAACCCGATCGGCCGCGCCAACGCCACCTATCTGCTGGAGCTGCAGCGCGCCGTCGCCGACGCGCTGGGCGTCCAGCTGATCTACACCACGGGCCTGTTCGACACGACGGCACTCGCCGAGTTCCCGCTGGTCGTACGGCTGCGCAACGACGCGGACCTGCGGGCGGGCCTGAAGTACATCAGCGTCGAGGAGCACCTGCGGCCCGGACTCCCGGTCCGGGACCCGGAGTCCGAGCCGGTGCACGGCGAGATCACGGCGACGCGCATGTTCCGCCGCCCCGCGGACCAGCCCGCCCCGCAGGGCGGCTGACCGCCGGGCCCGGGTCGCAGGTCCGGCCCCTACGCCCCGGGCCGTACGGGCCCCGGCCCCTCAGGCCGTACGGGCGCCGCTGCCGGACAGACGGCGGCGCCGTGCGGCGCCGCGTGCCTCGGCGCGGGCCCGGCGGCGCTCCCGCCGGCGCTCGCGGCGCAGCGCGCGCGCCGCGCTGCTCGGGCTGGACACCACGCCGTTGCGCTGGTTCCACACCTGACGGGTGATCCACACGTCCAGCACCGCCCAGGTGGCGACGACGGTGCAGGCTATGGCGGTGAGTGTCGCCGGGGCGGCGAGCCAGGACTTCCCGGCCGCCGCGAGCATGGCGATCACCGCGGCGATCAGGGTCAACGAGACGATGAGCCCGGCGCGCACGGCCGCCGTGCGGACCGGGTCGGCCATGCGGGGCCGGCCCACGGGCTCCTCGACCCACAACGGCCGCCGGGTCTTACGCGGCGGAATGTCGCGATCCAGTGCGTCCTCGACGAGGTCGTCCATGAAATCTGCTCCCCTGCGGGATACCGGTGGTGCGGTGCCGGATCCCCGATGTCCGACTCCAGAGTGGCTGCCCGGTTTCCGCCGATGAATGCCCTCCGCATTCCGGAACGCCCCTCCCCCTGGAAAACACGAACGACAGGGGCGTCAGGTTCCCTGTGCGCTGCATTTCAGCCAGCCGGGGCCACTGTTCATCCGTACGAATCGGGTCGTCCCGGGGCAAGGGTGGAAGGCGGGCTTTCTGCTTGGTCATGCGGCAGTAGTAGGCTCGCGCCGTTTGCAGTCGGAACACGACAGCCCTTGACCGGGTTTGACGTTGGGGAGGCCATGCGCTTTCGCGGTACGACGATCCGGCGGAAGATCGTGGCACTGCTGCTCATTCCGCTCGTGTCCCTCACGGCCATCTGGGCCTTCGCCGCGACCCTGAGCGGGCGTCAGGTCTGGGGTCTCTTCGGTGTCGAGCAGACCGTCAACGAGCTCGGCTACCCCGTCGAGGACAGCATCCAGGCGCTCCAGCAGGAACGTCGTTCCGCCATGCTCTACTTGGCCGATCCTCGTCGCTCCGACGCCCGCGGCAACCTGCTGGCCCGCGAACGCGAGACGGACGAAGTCGTCGCCCGGCTGCGCGCCAACGCCGCCTCCGGTGCCAACCGGGACCGGCTGACCCCGGACGCGCTGCACCGACTCGACCTTGTCGTACGGGAGTTCGGCGGCCTGTCAACGCTGCGCGACAAGGTGAGCAAGGCGACCATCACCCGCAACGACGCCTTCGGCGCCTACAGCGGCCTGTTCCACCCCGCCTACGCCTTCCTCGACTCGCTGAACCCGCTGAACAACGTCACCATCGACAAGCAGGGCCGCGCGCTGATCCAGATCACCCGCGCCCGCGAGGCGATCAGCCAGGAGGACGCCCTCATGGTGGCGGCCATCACGGCGGGCCACATGAGCCGGGACGAGATGCGCTCGTTCAGCTTCGCCGTCGCCGAGCAGCGCGCCTACTACGCGGACAACCTCGGTCTGCTCACCCAGGACGAGCGTGCCCTCTACGAGGAGTACTGGCGCGGTCCCTCCGGCCGCGCCCTGCGCGCCGCCGAGGACGCGGTCATCGACGCCGGCGCGTCCGGCGCCCCGCGGGCCGCCGACAAGGCGTCCTGGCAGTCGACCGCCGCCACCGCCCTCGCCCGGCTCGACACCATGGGCACGCGGGCCGGGGACCTGCACAAGAAGCGTGCCGAGCCGATCGCGATGCGGCTGGTCGCCACCGCCGCGATCGCCGGCGGCCTCGGTCTGATCGCGGTCGTCGCCTCCGTCATCGTCTCCATACGCGTCGGCCGCAGCCTCATCCGCGACCTGTCCCGTCTTCGCAAGGAGGCGCAGGAGGTATCCGGCACCCGCCTGCCGCGCGTCATGCGCCGTCTCGCCGCCGGCGAGGAGGTCGACGTCGAGACCGAGGCGCCCCGCCTGGACTACCCCGACGACGAGGTCGGCCAGGTCGGCAAGGCCGTCAACACCCTGCAGCGGGCGGCCGTCGAGGCCGCCGTGCGCCAGTCCGAGATGCGCCGCGGCGTCTCGGAGGTCTTCGTCAACCTCGCCCGCCGCAGCCAGGTGCTGCTGCACCGGCAGCTCACCCTGCTGGACGCCATGGAGCGCCGCACCGAGGACCCGCAGGAACTCGCCGACCTGTTCCGACTCGACCACATGACCACCCGCATGCGCCGGCACGCCGAGGGCCTGGTGATCCTCTCCGGCGCCGTGCCGTCCCGGCAGTGGCGCAAGCCGGTGCAGCTGATGGACGTCGTCCGGGCGGCCGTCGCCGAGGTCGAGGACTACGAGCGGGTCGACGTGCGCCGGCTCCCGCGGCTCGCCGTCACCGGCCAGGCCGTCGCCGACCTCACCCACCTCGTCGCCGAACTCATCGAGAACGCCACCGTGTTCTCGCCCCCGCACACCAGAGTCCAGGTGCACGGCGAGTCCGTCGCCAACGGCTTCGTCCTCGAGATCGACGACCGCGGCCTCGGCCTCACCCCCGACGCGATGCTCGAGGCGAACCTCCGGCTCGCCGAGACCCCCGAGTTCGAGCTCTCCGACACCGACCGGCTCGGCCTCTTCGTGGTCAGCCGGCTCGCCCGGCGCCAGGGCGTCCGCGTCTCGCTGCGCCAGTCCCCGTACGGCGGCACCACGGCCGTCGTCCTCGTCCCGGCGACGCTCCTCACCGAGGCCGGCGAGGACGCGGACGCGCCGTACGGCGAGGCGGACGAGGACGTCGAGGCGCCGCACGGACCGGACGAGCCGCGCCCCACCCCCATGTCGGCCGCCACCGAGCACAGTTTCCGGCAGTGGGGCCTGACCCCGGAGCCGCACGACGAACCGCGCGAGCACCGGCCGCACGTCACCGAGCCCGGTGAGCCCCTGGCGCTGCCCCCGGCCCGCAGCGAGGCCCCGCCGGCAGCGCCCGCCCCGGCCCCCGGGCCCACGGTGCTCCCGCGCCGCCGCCGTGCCCCGGTCCTGGTCGCCGAGAACGGCCGCCCGGTGAGCGAGGCCCCCCGTCCCGCCGATCCCGCGCCGGAGGAGCCCGCCACGGCGGTCCTGCTGCCCCGCCGGGTCCGCCAGGCCAGCCTCGCCCCGCAGCTGCGCACCGACTCCACCACCGGGACCCGCACGGCCGCCACGGGGCGCGCGGGCGACGACGGCGGGCGCGAGCGCTCGCCCGAGGAGGTGCGCGACCGCATGGCCTCCCTGCAGCGGGGATGGATGCGCGGCCGCGCGGACACCATTGACGAACCCGACGACCGCGAAGGCGCCGGCGGCACCGATGACCTTCACCCCGCCGACCGCACGGGGGTCCCCCCGGCGGAACGAGGGGGAGACAGCGCAACCAGATCCACCACGGAGGGGAACGGTCCATGACGGCACCATCGAGCCCGACTCGCGAGCTCAGCTGGCTTCTCGACGAACTGGTCGGCCGCGTGGCCAGCATCCGCAAGGCGCTGGTGCTCTCGAGCGACGGCCTGGCCACGGGCGCGTCCGAGGGCCTGACCCGGGAGGACGCCGAGCACCTCGCCGCCGTCGCCTCCGGCTTCCACAGCCTCGCCAAGGGCGTCGGGCGGCACTTCGAGGCCGGCAAGGTCCGGCAGACCCTCGTGGAGCTGGACGAGGCCTTCCTGTTCGTCACCGCCGCCGGGGACGGCAGCTGCCTCGCCGTGCTCGCCGACGCCGACTCCGACGTGGGCCAGGTCGCCTACGAGATGGCGCTGCTGGTGAAGCGGGTCGGCGTCCACCTGGCGACCACCCCGCGGACCGACGACGACGCGGCGCGGGCGGTGTGACGAGGGCGTCATGACTTCCGAAGCGGACCGCTGGTACGACGACGACGCCGGGCCCGTGGTGCGGCCCTACGCCATGACGCGCGGCCGTACCAGCCACGCCGCGGAAGGCCGGCTCGACCTGATCGCCCTGGTGATCGCCGAGTCCCGCAGCGCGGACGCGGACGCCGACGCCGACCGCACCCTGTCGCCCGAGCACCTCGACATCGTCGAGCTCTGCCGGGAGCAGCCGATGTCGGTCGCCGAGCTGGCGGCCGACCTCGACCTGCCCGTGGGCGTCGTCCGAGTGCTGATCGGCGACGTCCTGGAGGCCGGGCTGGTGCACGTCACCCGGCCCGTCCCGCCCGCGGAGCTGCCCGACGCCGGGCTGCTGCGCGACGTGATCGACGGCCTGCGCGCGCTCTGAGCCCGTCGACCCGCTCGGCGGTCCACGTCGGGTGACCGCCGCGATCGGCGACCCCGGAAAACGGTGGCGCGGGCGGCCGGGGCCACTCACATGACGGTCGCCTGCCCGGCGCGCCGGGGCATCCCCCAGGCGCGCGGGCTGTACTACGGCGCCGGGTTCCGGGAGCTCACGCGGGACGCGCCGCTCATCAAGACCAGGACCGCGGGCTGAGGACGGGACGTTCGGGTGGTCGCCGGTCAGGCCACGCCGGCCCGGGCGGCGACCTGAGGCAGGCGGATGTCGCCACATGACGGGGCGAAGGCCGACCGGCGCGGCACTGGTCGTCGCCGAGGCCGGTCGTCCGCCCGCCCGGTCCCCGGCGCAGGTCCTGCGTCGCCGCGCCGCGCAGCAACTCCCCGGCGGCGAGCGTCGCTGTCGCCAGGACGCGGACCCAGCGAGGCCCGTCGCGCGTCCGGTTCGCCGTGCGCGTCCGGCGCCGGCCGCTCGCCGGGGGAGGCGTCTACCCCTCCGGCGGGGACCGCGCGGCCCGGCGCCCGCGGAGCCCCGGGCAGGGGTTGAGGGCCCGCCAGGAAGGGGTGCGGGAGCGCCGGGTCGGTTGCCGGGCGTGTAACGCCTCGCGGACCGCTGGTAGTTGTGGGGTCGGATCGTAGTAATGTTCCACTGCCACAGCTGATCGCCCGATGCAGTCCTTAGGACCCAGGATGCCTCTGACCTGTGTAAACGGCACGACCGGAGGAGTGAGCGATGGCCTTCGGACGCTCTGAACGCCGTCTTTCCGTCGTCGAGCCCGTCACGCTGAAGATCCTGGTGGCAGGCGGCTTCGGTGTGGGCAAGACCACGCTCGTCGGCGCGGTCAGCGAGATCCGGCCGTTGCGCACCGAGGAGACGCTCAGCGAAGTCGGGCGCCCGGTCGACGACACCGCCGGCGTCGAGGCCAAGCGGACCACCACCGTGGCCATGGACTTCGGCCGGATCACCCTCCGCGACGACCTCGTGCTGTACCTGTTCGGCACGCCCGGCCAGGACCGCTTCTGGTTCCTGTGGGACGAGCTGGCGCAGGGCGCGCTCGGCGCGGTCGTCCTCGCGGACACCCGGCGCCTGGAGGACTGCTTCTCCGCGGTCGACTACTTCGAACGCCGCGGCATCCCCTTCGCGGTGGCCGTCAACGTCTTCGACGGGGCCGAGCGGCACGCCGCCGAGGTCGTGCGCGACGCGCTCGACCTCGACAACGAGGTGCCACTGGTGATGTGCGACGCGCGGGACCGCGCCTCGGCGAAGAAGGTGCTCATCACCGTGGTCGAGCACGCGGCCCAGGTGGCGGGCGACCGGCGGGCGGCCGCCGCCAACTGAGCCGCGCGGCGCGGGCGGGGACGGCGCGGGCCGATCAGCCCTCGGCCGCCGGCCCGGGGCCCTCCTCCTCGTCCTCGTCCTGCCAGCCGAAGCTCCGCTCGACCGCCTTCTTCCAGCGGCGGTACCCCTTCTCACGGGTCTTCTCGTCCATCCGGGGCTGCCACTCGGCGTCCTTCTGCCAGTGCGCCTTCAGCGTGTCCAGGCCGTCCCACACACCGGTGGCGAGCCCCGCGGCGTAGGCCGCGCCCAGCGCCGTGGTCTCCGAGATCCGCGGCCGCACCACCGGGACGCCCAGGACGTCGGCCTGATGCTGCATCAGCAGATTGTTGGCCGTCATGCCGCCGTCGACCTTGAGCCCGGTGATGTGCACGCCGGAGTCCTGGTACATCGCGTCGACCACCTCGCGGGTCTGCCAGCTGGTCGCCTCGAGCACGGCCCGCGCGAGGTGCGCCTTGGTGACGTACCGGGTGAGACCGGTGATCACGCCGCGGGCGTCGGAGCGCCAGTAGGGGGCGAAGAGCCCGGAGAAGGCCGGCACGATGTACGCGCCGCCGTTGTCCGGCACGCTCGCCGCCAGCGCCTCGATCTCGTCCGCCGACTTGATGATGCCGAGGCTGTCGCGGAACCACTGCACCAGGGCGCCCGTGATGGCGATCGACCCCTCCAGGCAGTAGACCGGGGCCTCCCCGCCCAGCCGGTAGCCCATCGTGGTGAGCAGGCCGTTCTTCGACGGGACCGGCCTGTTCCCGGTGTTGAGCAGCAGGAAGCTGCCGGTGCCGTAGGTGTTCTTGGCGTCGCCCGTCTCGTAGCAGGCCTGGCCGAAGACGGCCGCCTGCTGGTCGCCGAGTGCCGAGGCCACCGGCACGCCGCCGAGCTGGCCGACCGCCGTGCCGTACACCTCGGAGGAGGAGCGGATCTCCGGCAGGACCGCCTCGGGGACGTTCATCGCGGCGAGGATCGCCGGGTCCCACTCCAGCGACTCCAGGTTCATCAGCATCGTGCGGCTGGCGTTGGTGACGTCCGTGACGTGGACGCCGCCCTCCGTGCCGCCGGTGAGGTTCCAGATCAGCCAGGAGTCGATGGTGCCGAAGGCGATCTCGCCGTTCTCCGCGCGGCGGCGCAGCCCCGGTACGTTGTCCAGCAGCCATGCCGCCTTCGGCCCGGAGAAGTAGCTGGCCAGCGGCAGCCCGGTGGACTCGCGGAAGCGGTCCTGGCCGTCCTGGCCGCCGAGCTGCGCGCACAGGGCGGCGGTGCGGGTGTCCTGCCACACGATCGCGTTGTGCACCGGGCGTCCGGTGGTGCGGTCCCACAGCACGGTGGTCTCGCGCTGGTTGGTGATACCGAGCGCGCTGAGCTGGTCCGCGCGCAGCCGGGCCTTGGCGAGCGCGCCCGCCACCACGGCCTGCACCTTGGACCAGATCTCGGTGGCGTCGTGCTCCACCCAGCCAGGCTTGGGGAAGATCTGGCGGTGCTCGCGCTGGTCGAGCGCCACGATCGACCCGTCGGAGTCGAAGATGATGCAGCGGCTCGAGGTCGTGCCCTGGTCGATGGCGGCCACGTATCGGGTGGCCTGGTCGGACGTTTCTGTCATGACCGCCTCACTTGAACGCTACGTTGTAGATGAGACCGGACAGGGCGCCGCCGATCAGCGGGCCGGCCACCGGGATCCAGGCGTAGGCCCAGTCCGAGGTGCCCTTGAACGGGATCGGCAGGACGGAGTGGACGATGCGCGGCCCGAGGTCGCGGGCCGGGTTGATGGCGTAGCCGGTGGGGCCGCCCAGGGACAGCCCGATGCCGGTCACGAGCAGCGCCACGATCAGGGTGCCGGTGCCGGTCTCGCCGAGACCCTTGCTGAGGCCGAAGGCCAGGATCGGCAGGACGAGACCCATGGTGGCGATGGTCTCGGTGATCAGATTCTGCCACCAGATGCGGATCTCCGGGATGGTGGAGAAGACGGCGAGCGTCGGCTGGCGGGTCTCCTCGGCGGCGTTCGCCGCGAACTGGCCGTAGTACACCAGCCAGCACAGGACGGCGCCCAGCATCGCGCCGAGGATCTGCCCGGCGAGGTAGAACGGCACCTGGTTCCACTTGCCGGAACTGATGGCGACGCCGAAGGTCACGGCGGGGTTGAGCTGTCCGCCGGACAGCGGGCCGGCGGTGTACGCCCCGGCCAGGACGGCGAAGCCCCAGCCGAACGAGATGACGATCCACCCGGACGCCCGAGCCTTCGAGTGATGGAGCAGCACCCCGGCCACCACGCCGGCACCGAAAAGGATCAGGATCGCCGTCCCGATGATCTCGCCGACGAAGACGTCTCCGTTGGAATACATGACGGCTCCTTCGTGCAGGCGCACGGGTCGGCCATGCGCCGCCAGAGAGTTCGCTCGGAGGCACGGGTGGGGAGAGTCCCGCCTCCCACCCGGCTTCCGGGCCACCCGGAAGTGTTGTCCCGGGGTGATGGAGCGTCAAGGTATCGGACAGATCACCTGATTACGACCACCGACGAGCCGTGCCCGACCAGGCCTTGGTTCGCCGTCACCCCCACGCGGGCCCCGTCGACCTGGCGGGGCCCCGACCGGCCGCGCAGCTGCCAGGTCAACTCGCACACCTGGGCGAGGGCCTGGGCGGGCACCGCCTCCCCGAAGGAGGAGAGCCCGCCGCTGGGGTTGACCGGAATCCGTCCCCCGAGCGACGTGGTGCCCTCGCGCAGGAGTTCGACCGCCCCTCCCGGCGGACACAGACCCAGGTCCTCGTACCAGTCCAGCTCCAGCGCCGTCGACAGGTCGTAGACCTCCGCCAGGTCCAGGTCCTCCGGGCCGATGCCCGCCTCCTCGTACGCGGCTCGGGCGATGGCCGCCCGGAAGCCGGTGACCTGGGTGTGCGGATCGGCCGGGAGGGCGGAGTCGGTGGCGATGTCGGGGAGGTCGGGCACGGTTCGCGGATAGCCGGGGGTGACGGTGGACACCGCGCGGATCCGCACCGGGCCCGCTGTCGCGCGGCGCCGGGCGAAGTCCAGGCTCGACAGGACCACGGCGGCGCCCCCGTCGGACGTGGCGCAGATGTCGAGCAGCCGCAGCGGGTCGGCGACGACGGGGGAGGCGGCGATCTCGGCGGCCGTGACGGGCGTCCGGTACCGGGCGAGCGGGTTGGCGGCGCCGGCGGCCGCGTTCTTCACCTTGACCTGGGCGAAGTCCTCGGGCGTGTCGCCGTGCAGGGCCATGCGGCGGCGTGCGTACAGCCCGAAGTAGGCGGGGTTGGTGGCGCCGAGCACGTGGAAGCGCAGCCAGTCCGGATCGTCTGGCCGGTCGCCCCCGGCGGGCGCGAAGAAGCCCTTGGGCGCCGCGTCGGCGCCGACGACCAGGGCCGTGTCCACGATCCCGGCGAGGATCTGCGCCCGGGCGGCATCGACGGCCTGGGCCCCGGAGGCGCAGGCGGCGTACACACTGGCCACCCGGGCGCCCTGCCAGCCCAGTGCCCGGGCGAAGGTGGCCCCCGCGACGTAGCCGGGGTAGCCGCCGCGCACGGTTCCGGCGCCCACGACCAGGCCGATGTCCCGCCAGTCCAGACCGGCGTCGGCGAGGGCGGCGCGCGCCGCTACGACCCCGTATCGCGTGAAGGGGTGACCCCACTTGCCCCAGGGGTGCATGCCGACGCCGAGCACGGCCACGTCCCGGCTCATCGTCCGCCTCCCACGGGACGCCAGTGCCAGGTGGTCCAGGTGTGCTCCGCGTCCTCGTACAGCACGCCGGGCACCAGTTCCACCTCCATGCCCACCGCCAGGTCGGCCGTGCCGGTCCCGGGCTCGGCCTGCCCCAGCACGATCATGCGTTCCGCCGCCAGTTCCACCGCCACCAGGGCGTACGGCTCCCAGGGGCGCCCGGGGTCGGAGACGTACGGAGCGGGCGGGCGGTAGCGGGCGTCGGTGTACGACCAGACCCGGCCCCGCCGGGACAGCGGGACCTCCTCCAGCGCCTCCCCGGTTCCCGCGCAGGCCGGGTTGCGGCAGGCATGGTCCTCGCGGGGGAAGAACACCGCGCCGCAGTCACGGCACCGGGTGCCGAGCAGCAGGAAGCCGTCCGTGTCTCCGGCGCCACCGGTGAACCAGCCCGCCACCACGGGTTTCCGTACGCGTGCCACGGACCGCCCCCTCCGCGCCCTTACCTGACGACTCGTCAGAAGTGTGCCACGGGCGGCATGGCGGCGAAACGGGGTGGACGCTGTCGGTGCCGGGTGGTAAGTTCTTCTCGAATCGAGAAATACTCGAAGTGAGAACAACTGGCGATGGGTGGCGCACGATGGCAGACCGGCAGGGCGAGGACGCGTTCCTCGCCGCCTACGACCCGCACGCCTTCGACCCCATCGCCGTGACCGTCGACATCGTCGCGCTGACGCTGCGTCAAGGCGTGCTGCACGTCCTGCTGGTGCGCCGGGGCGGCCCGCCGTACGAAGGCGCCTGGGCGCTGCCCGGCGGCTTCGTCCAGGCCGGCCGCGAATCGCTGGACGAGGCGGCGGCCCGCGAACTGGCCGAGGAGACCGGGCTCGACGAGGCGCGCGGCCTGGGCCGCGTCCACCTCGAACAGCTCGGCTCCTACGGCCGCCCCGACCGGGACCCGCGTATGCACGTCGTCTCCGTCGCCTACCTCGCCTTCGCCCCGGACCTCCCCGAGGCGACGGCCGGCAGCGACGCCGCGGCGGCCGAGTGGATTCCCGTCGAGACGCTGACCCCTGAGGGGAAACCGGACGCCGCCCAGGCGCGTCCCTTGGAGCAGGACCGGCCGGCCGGGATCCACGGGGGTGGTTCCGGCCGCCGGTCCGACCGCTCCCCGGAGGGCCTGGCGCTGGCCTTCGACCACGCCACGATCCTCGCCGAAGGTCTCGACCGGGCCCGCGCCAAGATCGAGTACACCCCGCTGGCCACGGCCTTCCTGGGCGAGGAGTTCACCATCACCGAGCTCCGCTCGGTCTACGAGGCCGTCTGGGGCCGCGCCCTCCACGCCGGGAACTTCCACCGCAAGGTCCTCTCCGTCCCCGGCTTCGTGGAGTCCACCGGCGCCACCGCGACCCGCGGCGGCACCAGGGGCGGTCCCCGCGCACGCCTCTACCGCGCCGGCGACGCCCGCCTGCTGCACCCCGCACTGCTCCGCCCCGACCGGGAGGAGAGCGTCCGATGACCGCCACGACCCGCCGTACGTCCGCCCACCGCGTCCGCAGCTTCGACGACGCCCTGGCCGCCCTCGGCCGGCCCTTCCCGGCCGACGCCGCCGAGGCCGCCCGGCACTACCGCCGGCTCGCCCGGCTGCTCCACCCCGACACCGCCCCGCCGGGCCGCGCGGACGAGGCCGAGGCCGCCTTCGTCCGCCTCACCGCCCAGTGGCGGCGGCACGCGGGCGACGGCCCGACCCTGACCACCGCCCGGGGCGCGTACCCGCTCGGTCCGGTCCTCGTCACCGGCGACCTGGCCGTGCTGCGCGCCGGCGGACCCGACACCGTACTGAAGATCCCGCGGCGGCCCGCCGACAACGACCTGATGGAGCGTGAGGCCGACGCGCTCACCCGGCTGCACACCGTGGCCGACGCCCGGCACCGCGCCTACGCCCCCCGCCTGGTCGAGTCCTTCCGCCACCGCGGCCCCGACGGCACCGAACGCCGCGTCAACGCCCTCCAGCGGCTGCGCGGCTTCCACACCCTCGCCGAGGTCCGCGCCCTCCACCCGGGCGGCCTCGACCCGCGTGACGCCGCCTGGATGTGGCGCCGCCTGCTGGTCGCCCTCGGCTGGGCGCACCGGGCCGGCATCGTCCACGGCGCCGTCCTGCCCGAGCACGTCCTCATCCACCCCGCTCAGCACGGCCTCGTGCTGATCGACTGGTGCTACTCCACCGAACGCGGCGGCACCGTCCCCGCCCTCGTCGAGCGGCACCGCGCGCTCTACCCGCCCGAGGTGACCGGCCGGCGCCCCGCCACCGAGGCCACCGACATCCACCTCGCCTCGCGCTGCGTCGAGCAGCTGATGGGGGACCGCGCGGCGAGGCCGCTGCGCGCCTTCCTCCACGGCTGCACCCTCATCGCCCCTGGCCTTCGGCATGGGGGACCCCAGGCACGCCGCCCGCACGACGCATGGCGGCTCCTCGCGGAGCTGGACGAGCTCCTGGAACGCCTGTACGGCCCGCGCACCTTCCGCCCGTTCACGATGCCCGGCACCGGCACCGGCACCTGACACACCTGACACGCCTGACACACCAAGGGGGAACCACCATGGGCAGCGGAAGCTGGTCCACCAACGTCTACGACGCCGCCGCGCGCTACCGCGCCGCCTCCGGCGCCGGCGCCTTCGCCTACAGCGACCGCGTCACCTCGTCCTCGCCGCGCAGTTCCTGGACCGCGCACGCCTCGCTCGACCCGAAGGGCATCGGCGTCCGCGAGAGCCGCGACTCCGACGAGCACCCCGCCTCGCTCGCCATCTCCGTCCTCTTCGACGTCACCGGCTCCATGCGCACCGTGCCGCAGGTGCTGCAGACCAAGCTCCCCGAGCTCTTCGGCCTGCTGCTGCGCAAGGGCTACACCGAGCACCCGCAGATCCTCTTCGGCGCGGTCGGCGACGCCACCTGCGACCGGGTCCCGCTCCAGCTCGGCCAGTTCGAGTCCGACAACCGCATGGACGACGACCTGGGCAACATCCTGCTCGAGGGCGGGGGCGGCGGCCAGATGACCGAGTCGTACGAGCTCGCCATGTACGCCATCGCGCGGCACACCTCGATCGACTGCCACGAGAAGCGCGGCCGCCGGGGCTACCTCTTCCTCATCGGCGACGAACTGCCCTACGGCAAGGTCAAGGCCCGCGAGGTGCGCGACGTCCTCGGCGACGACCTCGCCGAGGACATCCCCGTCACGCGGATCGTCGCCGAGCTGAAGCAGAAGTTCGACGTCTATTACATCCTGCCGGCGGGCTCCTCGTACGTCGGGAACGCCGAAGTGCTGGGCACCTGGCGCAAGCTGCTGGGCCAGAACGTCATCGAGCTCGACGACCTCGACGCCGTCTGCGAGACCATCGCCCTCACCATCGGGCTCGGCGAGGAGGCCATCGACCTCGCCGAGGGCCTCGACGACCTCGACGCCGTCGGATCCACCGCCACCGCCACCGTCGGCAAGGCCCTCGCCGCCCTCGGCCGCGACCGCGCGGCCGTCGCCGCGACCGACGCGCCCCTGATCGACGACCAGGACACGCCGCCCGGAACGACCCGCCTGTAACCGGGCGGTGGCGCCGTGGGCAGCCCCCCTCCCCCCGGGCCTCGCCCCGGTCCCGCCCGGGGGAGGACGGGCACACGCCACGCACCGGCGGACAGCCGGCGACAGAACACGAACCCCCACCGGAGGGAGCGGAACCGTGCACACCATCGTCGTCGACCTCGGCTACGGCGACGCCGGCAAGGGCACCGTCGTGGACCGGCTCTGCGCCACCGAGCCGGTCCACACGGTCGTCCGCTTCAACGGCGGCGCCCAGGCGGCCCACAACGTCGTCACCACCGACGGACGCCACCACACCTTCGCCCAGTTCGGCTCCGGCACCCTGCGCGGCGTCCGCACCCACCTGTCCCGCTTCGTGCTCGTGGACCCTCTCGCGCTGGCCGCCGAGGCCGACCACCTCACCGCGCTGGGCGTCCCCGCGCCGTTCTCCCTGCTCAGCGTGGACCGCGAAGCCCGCCTCACCACCCCGTACCACGCCGCCGCCAACCGCCTGCGCGAGCAGGCGCGCGGCGCGGCACGCCACGGCTCCTGCGGCATGGGCATCGGCGAGACCGCCGCCTACGCCCTCGCCCACTCCGAGGACGCCCCCACCGCGGGCGACTGCGCTTCACGCCCCCGTCTGCTGCGCAAGCTCCGCCTCCTGCGCGACCGCCTCGCCGACGAGTTCGGCCGGTCGCTGCCGGCCCCGCCACCCGAGGACTGCGCCGACGCCTTCACCGCCTTCGCCCGTGCCGTCACCCTCACCGGCGACGGCCACCTCGCCCGCGTCCTGCGCGAGGACACCGTCGTCTTCGAGGGCGCCCAGGGCGTACTCCTGGACGAATGGCACGGCTTCCACCCGTACACCACGTGGTCCACGACCACCTTCGCCAACGCCGAGACGCTGCTCGCGGAGGCCGGGGCGACGGCCCGCCGGCTCGGCGTGGTGCGGACGTACACCACCCGGCACGGCCCGGGCCCACACGTCACCGAGGACCCCGAACTCGCCCCGCTCCTGCCCGAGCCGCACAACGGGCACGGCCCCTGGCAGGGCGCCTTCCGCAGCGGCCACTTCGACGCCGTCGCCCACCGCTACGCCGTCGACGTCTGCGGCGGCGTGGACGCCCTCGCCGTCACCCACCTCGACGCCCCCGCCCGCCGCTGCCCGCAGCTGCGCCTGGTCCGCGCGTACGACACAGGCGAGACGCGGCTGCCCACCGCCCCGCCAGGCGACCTCGCCCGCCAGGCCGCGCTCACCGACCGGCTGCTCAAGGCCCGCCCCGCCCGCTGGGACGTCCCGGGCCCCGATCCGGCCGCCTGGTCGCGAGCGATCGGTGAGGTCCTGGGAGCTCCGGTCGTCCTGGAGTCCCACGGTCCGACGGCCGCCGACAAGCGGGAGGTTCAGCGCAGGATCCCGGCCTGCCGCGCGGCCGTCATCCAGGACGGGAACTCCGACAGGATCCGGTCGTAGAGCTCCGCGTCCGGCACGCCGGCGATGTCGTCCACGGCGAAGAACCCGACGTTGTCGACGCGCCGGCCGGGCAGGGTGTCGAAACGCTCCAGCACCCCGTAGTTGGCCCGGCCCAGACCGACGAACTGCCAGAACACCGGCTCCTCCACCGCCTCCCGCAGCTGCTGCTCGATCTGGGCGTTGCGGTAGACCCCGCCGTCGGAGAAGAACAGCACGAGCGTCGGCGCCGCCGTCGGGTTCGCCCGCACGTACGCCCGGACCTCCGCGATGACCTTCTGCTCCTCGTTCTGGATGCCGACGAAGCGCATGTCGACCTGGCCCGGCTGCAGCCCGTGCCGGGGCTTCTTGGGGCGGCCGAACAGACTCAGCTCGCCCACCCGGACGTGCAGCCGCAGCCACATCGGCAGCTCCGCGATCCGCAGGTCCGGCAGGCGCGCTGGGTGCGAGGCGAAGGTCCACGCCTGCATCTCGCCGTCGTCGTCCAGTTGCGCCGCGACCGCCGCCATGCGCTCGACCACGTCGGCGACGACCCCGCGCGCGTACAGGCCGCTCATCGAGCCCGACGCGTCCAGCACGAGGACCACCCGCGCCACGACGCCCGCCGCGCCGTGCTTGCGCAGGCTGACGGCCACCTGCTCCTTGCGCAGGCTCAGCCGCTTGCGCATGTCGGGAGGCAGGTGCTCCTCGCCCATGGTGAGCCGGGTGGCCGACGGCGGAGCGGCCGCGGCCGGGAAGGGCGGCGGCGGGGGCACCGTCACGGGGAGCGCGGGCCGCGGGTACTGCGGAGGTCGAGGCACAGGCGGTGCGGGCGGCTGGGGCGAGTCGACGGTGATCCCGAAGTCCGTGGCGAGTCCGGTCAGCCCCGACGCGTAGCCCTGCCCGACGGCACGGAACTTCCACACCCCGCCGCGCCGGTACAGCTCGCCGCCGATGAACGCCGTCTCGGTCGTCGCCGGCATGTCGAACCGCGCGATCTCGGCCCCGTTCCGGGCGTCCAGCAACCGCAGCCGCAGTCCCGGCACCTGCCCGAAGGTCCCGCCGTCCGCGGAGGCGCACAGGACGACCCGCTCGACCGCCGGCTCCACGCGGGCCAGGTCGACGTCGAGCGCGTCCGACGCCTGCCCCGGGCCCGTGTGCTTCCCGGTGTGCCGCACGGCTCCGGAGGCGTGCACGGGCTGGTTGTAGACCACGAAGTCGGCGTCCGAGCGCACCCGCCCGCCGTCCGTCAGCAGCAGCGCGGAGGCGTCGACGTCGGGTACGCCGGGACCGGCGGTCCAGTCGAGCACCGCCCGCACGGCGGGCACGGGAACCGGCAGATTGGCGCCTTTGCCGAGGGATTCGGGTGTCACGGACGCCAGTGTGCCCTCTCAACCTCCGGGACGGACAGGGCTGCGCGCGGCGCCCCGGCCCGAACAGGCCGCACGGGGCCCGGCGAACCCGTCGGATACAGTCCGCGCGTGACCACTCGTCAGAAGGACAGCCACTGCTCCTACTGCGGTACGCCGTTCTCCCCCGCCGCGGGCTGGCCGCGCTCCTGCGCCGCCTGCGGTGGCATCACGTACCGCAATCCGCTCCCCGTCGCCGTCGCCCTGCTCCCGGTACGGGCCGCCGCGGGCACCGGCCTGGTCGTCGTACGCAGGGCCATCGAGCCGGGGCGCGGACTCCTCGCCCTCCCCGGCGGCTTCGTCGACCTCGGCGAGACCTGGCAGCAGGCCGTGGTCCGCGAACTCGACGAGGAGACCGGCATCGAGGCCTCCGCCGACGACGTCCGGCTGGCGGACGCCCTCAGCGGCGACACCGGCCACCTCCTGGTGTTCGGCCTTCTGCCGGAGCGCGCCGCCGAGGATCTCCCGCCCGTCGTCGCCACCGAAGAGACCGACGACCGGGAGGTCCTGCTCGCCCCGGCGGAACTGGCCTTCCCGCTGCACACCGAGGCGGTGCGCAACTGGTTCGACGGCCGCTACTGAACGACCGCGCCGCGCACCCGCACCGGGTACCCCACCTCGTCGTGCCCCTCACGGACCACGACGACCTCGCCGTCCACCAACCGCGAGGTGAAGCGCTCCACCCGCGGCTCGGCCCAGCCGTCGCCGGCGTCGGTGATCAGCATCCCGCCACCGGCGCGCCCGGTCACCGGCGCCCACACGTCGAGCCCCACCGTGCCGTCCTCCTCCGCCACCGGCACCACGGCACCCGCCCGCGCCAGCACCGGGATACGTTCCGGCGGCGCGGCCAGCAGCACCTGCCCGGGCCCCTGATGCGCCTCCCCGGTCGCCGTGTCGTACCACAGACCCCGCGGCAGCCGCACCGCACGCTCCGTCGCCCCCTGCTCCAGCACCGGGGCCACCAGCAGCGCGTCCCCCAGCAGGAAGGCGTCCCCGCAGGAACGCAGCTTGCGGTCCTCCGGATCGCCCCACCACACCGGCCGCACATAGGGCGCCCCGGAACTGCGCGCCGTGTGCGCCAGGGTGTAGAGGTACGGCATCAGCCGCTCGCGCTCGCGCATCGCCGCCCCCGCCGCCTCCAACACCCGGGGCCCGAACTCCCACGGCTCGCGGTGCCCCGCGTGCAGCGCCGAATGCGTACGGAAGAACGGGAAGTACGCGGCCATCTGGAACCAGCGCAGATACAGCTCCGGCGTCGGGATCCCGGTGAAGCCGCCCACGTCCGGCCCCGAGTACGGCACTCCGCACAGGCCCAGCCCCAGCACCAGCGACAACGAGGAGCGCAGCCCCGGCCACCCCGTCGACACATCGCCCGACCACGTCCCGCCGTACCGCTGCATGCCCGCCCAGCCGGAACGCGAGAACAGGAACGGCCTTGAGTCGGGGCGCAGTTCGCGCAGCCCCTCATGACCGGCCCGGGCCATGGTCAGCCCGTACACGTTGTGCGCCTCGCGGTGGTCGCCGCCGCGGCCCTCCAGGGCGTGCCGGGCGGAGCGGGGGAGCGTGGTGTCCCCGAAGGCGGCGAAGGACACCGGCTCGTTCATGTCGTGCCACACCCCGGCGAAGCCCTGCGTGAGCCGCTCCGCGTACAGCCCGCCCCACCACTTGCGCACCCGCGGATCGGTGAAGTCGGGGAAGACCGCGTCACCCGGCCACACCACGCCGCGGACCGTGCGGCCCTGCGCGTCCCGTACGAAGGCGTCGGCCGCCGCCCCGCTGTCGTGGACCGGATTGCCCGGCTCCAGCTTGACCGCCGGGTCCACGATCGACACCAGGCGCACCCCGTTGCCGCGCAACTCCTCGGCGAGCGCGGGCAGGCCGGGGAAGCGCTCGCGGTCGACGGTGAAGACCCGGTGGCCGTCGTAGTGGTCGATGTCCAGGTGCAGCGCCGACAGCGGGAGCTCCCGCTCCCGGTAGCCCGCCGCGACCCGGCGCACCTCGGCCGCGGTGCCGAAGCCCCAGCGTGAGTGCTGGTACCCCAGCGCCCACCGCGGCGGCAGCGCCGGCCGCCCGGTCAGCGCGCTCCAGGAGGCCAGGACCCGTGCGGGCGTACCGGGAATCACCCAGTAGCGCAGCGGACCGCCGTCCATCCGCACCTCGCAGCCGCCGGGCCGGTCGTGGCCGGAACCCGCGCCCTCCTCACCGTCGCGCAGGGTCACCCGGCCGTCCCAGGTGTTGTCGTGGAAGACCAGATGGCTGCCCGCGTCGGCGACCACCAGCTGCACCGGCATCGTGATGTACAGCGGATCGGTCTCCGGTTCGAAGGCACCGCCCGGGTCGGTGTTCCACAGCCGGTACGTGCCCTCGCCCAGTCGCGGCCCCGAGGCGCGCCCGCCGAGCCCGAACACCGCCGCGTCCGCCGGCGTCTCCGACCGCTGCACCCAGCGCGGCTCCGCGCCCTTCGCGGCGGTCAGCGGATCCCACCACCGCGGCGGCAGGTCACGCCGCAGCAGCAGGCCGCCCGGCGTGCGGAACTCCACCGCCCCGTGCCGGGACACCAGGACCGTGATCCGCTCCGACACCACCCGCCAGCCGTCCTTGTCGGGCTCGATGACCGCCCGGGTGTCCGCGTCCGGGCAGCCGCCGTCCAGCGCGTACGAGGGCTCCGGCTCGGCCCCGTCCCAGCCGCAGAACACCGCGCCGCCCGACGCGACCCGCACCCGCAGGCTCGACCGGGCGAAGCGGACCAGCCCGCCGCCCGGCAGCGGATCCGCGCCCTCGGCCGCTCCCGGCACCCTCGCCCGCTCCGGTCCCCGGCGCGGGAGGTCCCGCGCGTCGGTGCGCTGCCGGCGCCATGCCGCGCGCACCGCCCTCAGCCCGTTCGCCGATCCGACCTGCCGTACCTGTCGCACCAGGTCCCGAGCATCCATAAGGCCCACCCTTTCACCGTTCCCGCCCGCCCCGCCGCCGGATCGGCCGCCTTCCACCTGGCGGCCCGGCACATGGTTCCACCCCCGAATGTGTGGGGTGTGCCCTGGCGCCGGCGACGATCACGTGGCATCGTCCTGCCCAGCCGTGACCGGGGACATTCCGCCCGGCCGGGGTCCAGCAGCACACAACGCAGCGTCGCGTACCGTCCGGGAGCCGCCCCATGAGCACCACACCTGAGCCCACCGCCGACCCGGTGACCGAGCAGCCCCTCTGGCAGCCCGGCCCGGACCGGGTCTCCGGTGCCCAGGTGACGCGCTTCCAGACCTGGGCCGCCGAGCGCCACGGCGCGCCGGCCCCCGACCCGGCCGACCCCGTCGCCGGCTACCAGGCGCTGCACGCCTGGTCGGTGCGCGAGCCGGAGGCCTTCTGGCGCTCCGTCGTCGAGTGGTTCGACGTGCGCTTCTCGTCCCCGTACGAGACCGTCCTCGCCGACGCCTCCATGCCGGGCGCGAAGTGGTTCCCCGGGGCCACGCTCAACTACGCCGAGCACGCCCTGCGCCCCGCCGGCGACGCCGCGCGCGCCGACGCGCCCGCGCTGCTCCACCTCGACGAGCGCCACGACATCGGCGAGACGAGCTGGTCCGAACTGCGCCGCCAGGTCGCCTCCCTCGCCCACGAGCTGCGCGCCCTCGGCGTCCGGCCCGGCGACCGGGTCAGCGGCTACCTCCCCAACATCCCCCAGGCCGTGGTCGCCCTCCTCGCGACCGCCGCCGTCGGCGGCGTGTGGACTTCCTGCGCCCCGGACTTCGGCGCCCGCAGCGTCCTGGACCGCTTCCAGCAGGTCGAGCCGGTCGTCCTGTTCACCGTCGACGGCTACCGCTACGGCGGCAAGGAGCACGACCGCGCGGGCGTCGTCGCCGAGCTGCGCGCCGAACTGCCCTCGCTGCGCGCCGTCGTCCACATCCCGCTGCTGGGCAGCGCCGCCCCCGAGGGCACCCTGGAGTGGGACGCCCTGGTCTCCGGCGACCAGGAGCCCTCGTACGAGCAGGTGCCCTTCGACCACCCGCTGTGGGTGCTCTACTCCTCCGGCACCACCGGCCTGCCCAAGGCCATCGTCCAGTCCCAGGGCGGCATCCTGCTGGAGCACCTGAAGCAGACCGGCCTCCACATGGACCTCGGGCCGCAGGACCGGTTCTTCTGGTACACCTCCACCGGCTGGATGATGTGGAACTTCCTCGTCGGCGGCCTGCTCGCCGGTTCCACGATCGTCCTGTACGACGGCAGCCCCGGCTTCCCCGACACCGGCGCCCAGTGGGGCGTCGCCGAACGCACCGGCACCACCGTCTTCGGCACCTCCGCCGCGTACGTCATCGCCTGCCGCAAGGCCGGCGTCCACCCCGGCCGCGACTTCGACCTGTCGGCCGTCAAGTGCGTGGCCACCACCGGCTCCCCGCTCCCGCCGGACGGCTTCCGCTGGATCCACGACGAGGTCAAGGAGGACGTCTGGATCGCCTCCGTCAGCGGCGGTACCGACGTGTGCAGCTGCTTCGCGGGCGGCGTCCCCACGCTCCCGGTGTACATCGGCGAACTCCAGGCTCCCTGCCTCGGCACCGACCTGCAGGCCTGGGACCCCTACGGCAAGCCCGTCACCGACGAGGTCGGCGAGCTGATCGTCACCAACCCCATGCCGTCCATGCCGATCCACTTCTGGGACGACCCCGACGGGACGCGCTACCGCGACAGTTACTTCGAGATGTTCCCCGGCGTCTGGCGGCACGGCGACTGGATCACCCTCACCTCGCGCGGCACGGTGATCATCCACGGCCGCTCCGACTCCACCCTGAACCGCCAGGGCGTCCGCATGGGCTCCGCCGACATCTACGAGGCCGTGGAACGACTCCCCGAGATCCGCGAATCCCTCGTCATCGGTGTCGAACAGCCCGACGGGGGCTACTGGATGCCGCTGTTCGTCCAGCTCAGCGAGGGCGCGGTCCTCGACGACGCCCTCCGCGACAAGGTCAAGCGCACCATCCGCGAGCGACTCTCCCCCCGTCACGTCCCCGACGAGATCATCCCGGTCCCCGGCATCCCGCACACGCTCACCGGCAAGCGCATCGAGGTCCCGGTCAAGAAGCTCCTCCAGGGCACGCCGCTGGACAAGGCCGTCAACCCCGGCTCGGTCGACAACGTGGACCTGCTCACCTTCTACGCGGAGCTCGCCCGCACCCGCGGCTGAGGTGAGGCGGGGCAGCGGGTGACCGGGCCCCGCCATCGAGTACGCCGTTGGGGTGTGGTCGGGTGTTCCGCCACGCGGGACGCCCGACCACAATCCACCCCTGGGCCGCACGGGGCGGGCGACCCGAGGCCCGGTCCGCTCACCCCCCGTACGTCGCCCCGAACTCCCCGAGGACCTCGGCGAAGTCGACCGCCAGCGCAAGCGCATCGGCGGGCGGCAGATCCGCCGTCGTGATCCGCACCCCGGGTCCCGCCGCCAGGCGGAACCTCGCTCCGGCCGCCACCCACCACCCCCGCGACCGCAGCCCGTTCACCACCGCCGCCTCGTCCCGCACCGGTACCCACACGTTCAGGCCGCTCGCCCCGTGCGCCGGGATGCCGCGCCGCCGCAGTTCACCGGTGAACGCCTCCCGTCGCTCCGTGTACGCGTCCCGCGCGGCCCCGACGAGCACCCGGGCCCCCGGGTCGGTCAGCAGCCGGGCGACCATCTCCTGCAGCACATGACTGATCCACCCCGAGGTCAGCAGCAGCCGCCCGTCGTGCCGCGCCAGCGTCGTGGGGTCGCAGGCGAGCGCGGCCCACCGCAGGTCCGTGCCCAGGTACTTGGTGACCGTGCGCACCTGCGCCCACCGGGGCGGCTCTCCCGACGTCAGGCTGTTCAGCGGCACGCCCGCGATCTCGGCGGCGTGGTCGTTCTCCACCACCAGCACATCGGGTGCCTCCCGCAGTACGTCCAGCAGCGCGTCCCGCCGTCCGGGCGAGAAGCAACCGCCGTACGGGTTCTGGGAGCGCGGGCTGCACACCACCGCCCGGGCCCCCGCCCGCAGCGCGTCCCGGAGCGCTTCGGGACGCATGCCCTCGTCGTCCACCGCGACCGGCACCATGCGCAGCCCCAGCGCGGGCACGAGGTCGAGCAGATGGTGGTACCCCGGATCCTCCATCGCCACCGCGTCGCCGGGCCGGAGTTCGACCGACAGCAGGCGGCCGACGCAGTCGAGCGCGCCGTGCGCGAACGTCACCTGCCCGGACGGCACCCCGTCGCGCTCGAACCACTCGCGGGTCAGCGACTCCAGTTCGGGCAGCCGCGGGGACGCCCGGTGCGAACGCACCCCGGGAGCCACGCGCACCGACGACGGCAGCTCCGGCAGGAAGGCCGGGTCGGGGTGCCCGCCCGCAAGGTCCCGCAGCCCGGGCGGCACCCTCGGCGGCCGGCGCGACGCCACCGCCGGCGCCTCCGCGACGACGGTGCCGCCCCGGCCGCGGGTGACGACGATGCCGCGCTGCCGCAGCTCCTTGTACGCGGTCGCCACCGTCCCGGGGCTCACCCCCAGGCGCTCGGCCAGGGCCCGCACCGGGGGGAGCGCGGCACCCGGGGACAACGTCCCGTCGGCCACGCCCCGTTCGACGGACGCGGAAATGCCCTTGGCGCTCGTACCGGTGATCGCATATTGTGCTGCCACATTCGTAAGTCTGTATCAATACAAACTTCGGGTCAAGGGGGCAGTGCATGCGATTCCCTCGCAGTCGCGGCGACATCGAGAACCTCGTACCGGGCGGCCGCGACGGCCGCCGACTGCTGTGGGTCAGCTTCACCGACAAGGCCGGTTCCGGCCTCTGGTACGGCACTTCGGCGCTGTACTACACCTACGTCGCCGGTCTCGCCCCGCACCGGATCGGCCTCCTCCTCGGCATCGCGGGAGCCGTCGGCGTCGCGGGCACCCCCGTCGCGGGACGCCTGGCCGACCGCGTCCCGCTCACCCGGCTGCTCCCCGCCGTTCACGCCCTGCGCGCCGCGGCCGCCGTCGGCATCCTGCTCACCGGCACGTTCTGGCTGCTGCTGCCCATCGCCGCCCTCGGCAGCCTCGGCGACCGCGCCGCCTCGGTGCTCACCAAGCTGTACGCCGCGCGCGTCGCGGGCCCGGACCGCGTCCGCTACCAGGCGCTTCAGCGCACCGTGGTGAACATCGGCTTCGGCATCGGCGGACTCACCGCCGCCGTCGCCCTCGCCATCGGCACCGACACCGCGTACCGCGCGATGCTCGCCGGGGACGCCCTCTCCTTCGTCGGCGCGGCCCTGCTCGTTCTGCGCTGCGCCGAACCGCCCACCCCGGCAAGGGTGGTGACCTCCGCGACCACCCCCGCCGGCGGGGCACCGCCCCGGACGACCGCACCGTCCGCGAGCCCCTGGCGCGACCGCGGCTACCTCGGCTACACCGCCACCGAGACCCTGCTGTTCCTCGACGACACGGCACTCAACGTCGGCCTGCCGCTGTGGATCGCCACCGCGACCGCCGCCCCGCACAGCCTCGTCGCCCTGCTCTTCGTCCTGAACAACGTCCTCGTCGTGCTGTTCCAGGTCCGCCTCAGCCGCCTCGGCGACGAGCCGCGCAGGGCCGCGGCCTCCCTGCCCCTGCTCGGCGCCGCCTTCCTCGTCGCGGGGGCCGCCATGGCCGTCTCGGCCGTGGACTCGGAAGGGGTCGCGGTGGTCGCCCTCGTCGTGGCCGCGACGGCCTTCACCGCCGCCGAGATCGTCCACGCGGCGATCTCCTGGGAGTTGTCCCTGGCCCTCGCCCCCGGCCGCTCGCAGGGCGCCTACCTGGGCGTGCACGGACTCGCGCAGTCGGCCCAGCGCTCGGCGGGCCCGGTGCTCCTCACCTCGGCCGTCATGGCCGCCGGCCCGCTCGGCTGGCTGGGCCTCGGCGGCGGGCTCGCCGCCGTCTCCCTCGGGCAGCGCGCCCTGGTGCGCCGCCGGCTTGACCGGCTGGACTCCCTGGAACTCCCGGAGCCGGCCACCGCGCCGGCCTCCGTCACACCCCACCGACCGGTCACTGTCAGTGGCGGGGATTACGGTGAGTGACAGTTGACCGCCGTACCGAGGGGGAGCCGTCATGGCACACACCAAGCACCGCAAGCAGACCACCCGCCCCGCCCGCCGCCCCGCACGGACCGGCCGCCGCGCCCTGCGCCGCGAGGCACCGACCACCGTCGCCGTCCTCACCGACCCCGGTGACTTCGCCGCCATGCGGGAGTACGGCAGCTTCACCTTCGACGACCACGCGACCTACCTGCGGCAGATGGAGGGCCTGCTGCGGTCCCTCGCCTCCCGCGGCATCCACGTCCGGGTGGGGGTCTTCGACCCCGGGGAGTACGCCGAGTACTGCGCCGACACCGGCCACGACCCCGACAGCTCACGCTCCCGGACGCGGTACGCCGCCGACGTCACCACGGCCGGTCCCACCGTCCCGTACAGCGGCCAGCCCCTCGAACTCCTCGTCACCGAGCTCGAGTACGAGGCCGGCCGCCAGGCCACCTGGGAACGGGCCTCCGACATCCTGGCCCGCGCCGGGGACTGCTCGGGCTGCGGCGACGACCTCGCCCGGACCTCCTTCGACCGCGCGTCCCAGGCCCTGATGCGCCTCCTCGAAGCCGCCGGGCCGGGCCACCACCACCTCGTGTGCAGCGTGCCCGCCGAGGGCACCACACTCCTCGCCGCCATGCGCGCCCGCTGCGACGACCGGGGCATGGTCCACCTCGTCGAGGCCGAGGCCCTGGTCTGCTGCACCGTCCTCGCCGCCGGGATCGCCGAGGACAGCACCGGAGGCGTCGTCCTGCGCAGCGGCACGGGCACCGGCCAGCCCCCACCGGGGCGCCCCGACGAGGTCCGCGGCTGGACGCTGCGCGACGGCTGGCTCCAGCCCCTCACCGAGGCCCAGGTCTTCAACGCCTACTGCACGGACGCCGAGTCCGGCGACCCCGTCCCCCCGGAGCCCGGAGTCGTCCACCGCCCCGGATTCGTCCTCCCGCCCCCTGAGGACGGCTGACCACAGCGAACACCGAAGGGCGCCCCACCCAACGGTGGGACGCCCCTCGGGAGGACGCGGAACGGTCACTCCCCGGACAGCACCGCCTGCGCCGCGCGCCGCGCCTCGTCGGCCGTGTCGGTCGCCCGGGCGGCCGCCGCCGCCCGCTCGCACTGCGCGAGGGTGTACTTCGCCAGCGTCGCGCGGACGTAGGGAAGCGAGGCCGCGCCCATCGACAGGCTCGTCACGCCCAGACCCGTCAGCACACACGCCAGCAGCGGATCGGAGGCCGCCTCACCGCACACACCGCAGCTCTTGCCCTCGGCCCGCGCGGCCTCGGCGGCCGCCGCCACCAGGTCCAGCAGCGCCGGCTGCCACGGGTCCTGGAGCCGCGAGACCGAACCGACCTGGCGGTCGGCCGCGAAGGTGTACTGCGCCAGGTCATTGGTTCCCAGCGAAAGGAACTCGACCTCCTGCAGGATCGACCGCGCCCGCAGCGCCGCCGACGGGATCTCCACCATCGCCCCGAACTTCGCGTGCAGCCCGGCCTCCCGGCACGCGTCCGCGAACGCCTTGGCGTCGATGCGGTCCGCCACCATCGGCGCCATGACCTCGAGGTACACCGGCAGACCTTCGGCGGCCCTGGCCAGCGCCCGCAGCTGGGTGCTGAGCACGTCGGGGTGGGCGAGCAGCGTCCGTAGACCGCGCACACCCAGTGCCGGGTTCGGTTCGTCCGCCGGTGTCAGGAACTCCAGCGGCTTGTCCGCCCCCGCGTCCAGCACCCGCACCACGACCCGGCCCTCGGGAAAGGCCTCCAGCACCTGCCGGTACGCCTCGACCTGCGTCTCCTCCGACGGCGCGTTCTTCGAGTCGTCCAGGAACAGGAACTCCGTACGGAACAGACCCACGCCCTCCGCGCCCGCCTTCACGGCGGCCTCGACGTCACCGGGACCGCCGATGTTCGCCAGCAGCGGCACCTTGTGACCGTCCGATGTCGCGCCCGGCCCCGAGGACGCCGCGAGCGCCGCCCTGCGCTCCTCCGCGGCCTTCGCCAGCTCGGCCCGGCGGTCCCTGCTCGGATCGACGTAGATGTCGCCCGTGCTGCCGTCCACGGCGATGACCGTGCCCTCGGCCAGCTCGGTGGCGCCCGGCAGCGCCACCACCGCCGGCACGCCCAGAGCACGGGCGAGGATCGCGCTGTGACTGGTCGGGCCACCCTCCTCGGTCACGAAACCGAGCACCAGCGACGGGTCCAGCAACGCCGTGTCCGCGGGCGCCAGATCGCGCGCGATCAGCACGTACGGCTCGTCGCTGTCCGGCACACCCGGCATCGGTACGCCGAGCAGCCGTGCCACGATCCGGTTGCGCACGTCGTCCAGGTCCGCCACCCGCCCCGCCAGATACTCGCCCGCGTTGGCCAGCAGCGCCCGATAGGAGGCGAAGGCGTCGTAGACCGCGCGCTCGGCCGAGCTGCCCACCGCGATACGGCGCTCCACATCGGCCATCAGCTCGGGGTCCTGCGCCATCAGCGCCTGTGCCTCCAGCACAGCCTGTGCCTCGCCGCCCGCCAGGTTGCCGCGTGCGATCAGGTCATTGGCCACCGCATCGACCGCCTGACGCGCCCGGGCCTGCTCCCGAGGCGCCTCATCGGCCGGAATCTGCTTGGCCGGGGGCTCGAGAACCGCGGTTCCCATGTGCCGTACCTCGCCGATCGCCACGCCGTGGCTGACACCGACGCCTCGCAGCGTTGTCTCCATCTCACCCGTCTCCGGTTGTCGCGGACGCACGCGACCGCGTTGCCTGTGTTTATGCGTCGGGAGTGGCCTTGCCGAAAAGGCTACGTCCAAGAGAAGAGCGTGGCCCCGGCGGTCACCTCTCCGTCCTCGACGAGAGCGGTCAGCGCATCGGCCGTCGCCTCGAGCGCCACCACCGGGCACACCGCGGACTTGCCCGCGGCTTCGACCGCCGCGGGGTTCCACCGCACCATCGCCTGCCCGCGCACGACGGTGTCGCCCTTGTTGACGAGCACCTCGAAGCCCTCGCCGTTCAGCTGCACGGTGTCGATGCCGAGGTGGGTCAGCACCCCGTGCCCGTCCGTGTCCACCACGACGAACGCGTGCGCGTGGAGCGAGACGACCACCCCGTCCACCGGCGACACGGCCACCGAGGGCTCGCGCACGGGGTCGATCGCCGTGCCCGGCCCCACCATCGCCCCCGAGAAGACGGGGTCGGGCACCGCGGCAAGCCCGATGACGCGCCCGGTCAGGGGCGAAGAGACAGTCGTCATGATGAAGCCTCCAAGCAAGTGGTCCAGACCACTCAGTCTGCCACCCCTGCCGAGCCGGCCACACCACGCCACCGCCGATTTGCTCCGACCGGCCTCCTCCAGTACGTTGGCACAACCCCCGCGACGAGAAGGCCACGGAGACGTGCGCCCTCGAAGCGGTGCGGTAAATCCGACGGAAAGCATCTGCTAAAGTCGTCGAGTGCGAAAGCCGAAAGGCGGAAACGCAAAAGCAGAATCCCGCCGGCGGGAATCGGACGCGAAAGAGTCTGATAAAGTCGGAAACGTCGAAAGGTGAAAACCGGAAGACAAAACCCCGCTCCAACAGGGGGCCGGAAACGAAGAGCGGAAACGCGAAACGGATCTGGTAAGGTTGGAGACAATGAAGGGAAAGCCCGGAGGGGCCGGTGAAACGGTCTCGAAGGAAGCTTCCGTTCCTTGAGAACTCAACAGCGTGCCAAAAGTCAACGCCAGATATG
>NZ_JBSFLB010000019.1:0-182201 GCF_053598835.1 Streptomyces sp. NPDC001070 | reverse complement strand
GGTGGCCCGCCCGATGGCCGGGCTGGAGGCCAGGATGCGGGCCGATCTCTACCAGAGGCTGCAGCGCCTGCCGGTCTCCTTCCACGACCGCTGGGCCCCGGCACCACACCATCCGGTAAGCGAAGTAAGAGAGAAACCATGAGCATGACCGACCGCGAACCGCAGGCCCTCGATGCCCTCGACGACGCGGGACGAAAGGTGCTGTTCACCGAGGCCCGCACCGCGAACACCTTCGCCTCGGTGGCCGTTGCCGACGACGAACTCGCCATGATCTGGGAGCTCGCCCGCTGGTCCCCGAGCGCCGCCAACGGCCAGCCTCTGCGCGTGCTCTTTGTGCGCACCCGCGAAGGCAAGGAGCGACTGGTCCGGCATCTCGACGAGGGCAACAGGGCCAAGACGCTTAGTGCGCCGGCCGTGGCCATCCTGGCGTACGACGTTGACTTCCACGAGCAGATGCCGACGGTCTTCCCGGCCCGCGGCGACATGCTGCGAGCGGCGTTCGCCGACCAGATCGACGCGCGCGAGAGCATCGCGGCCTACAACTCGGCACTGCAGACCGGGGTCTTCCTGCTCGCGGTCCGTGCGGCGGGGCTCGCGGCCGGTCCCATGGCGGGCTTCGACAAGACCGGCGTGGACGGCGAGTTCTTCGCCGGTACCAGCTGGCGCTCGCATCTGGTGGTCAACATCGGTCACCCCGGTGCCGACTCGTGGTTCCCGCGGCTGCCCCGCGTGCCCGTCGAGGACGCCGTCGCCTATGCCTGAGGGCACTGCCGCCGCCTGGTAGCAGGCGGTCGCGGCGGGGTGACCAGGAGCCGGGTGACGCGGCGCGGGGACAGGGCGGTGTGGTCGGCCTCGACGCGGCCCTGGTTGATGTAGCGGATCAGGAGGTTGGCGCTGCCGGTGTAGCCCATCTCCTTGATCTCGTGCAGGAGATGGGTGACGGGGGTCGGCTGGGTCCTCGGCCCGGTGTCGGCGCAGGTGCTCGCGGTAGGGATCGACCAGGGTGGGCCGGTAGTTCGGGGCCCGGACCAGGCGTTCGGGCTCTTCGTGGCAGGTGTAGCGCTTGACGGTGCTCAGGGCCAGACTCAGTCGCCGCGAGCATTCCAGCTGGCTGACCCCTGCATCGCGCAGCTCGTGACCAGGCCGTGCCAGAGGTGCCGTCTGCGACCTGCACAATCGCCGGATCGGCGTCGGTGACGGCCTGAGTCGGGTAGGACCTCTATCCGCTCGCCGTCTGGGCGTCGGTCACGATGCTGGCGTAGCGGGGGCCCCTGCCGAGGGCGAACTCGTCGATGCCGATTATCTGCGGGACCCCGCGGTCAGGAACGGAGACACGCATCAGGCAGTTCAGCACGGTCGCCCAGGACAACGCGTGGTGCAGGAAGGAGAGAAGACGAGCTCCGACCGAGCCCGCCAACGCGACGGCGACGGCGGCGACCACTTGCCGCAGCGGCGGGGTGCGCCGTTGGTAACGCTCCGTCAGTCCCTCGATCTGCTCGACGAACGTCGCCTTCGGGCAGTCCGGGTTCTCGCAGTACAGGCGCCGCACAGATAAGTCGATCACCACCGGGCGGCCGCCCACCGCCTCGTCCGCGACGTGCCGCACGTATCGGGAGTGCACCCAATCTGACACCTGCCCGCACCCCGGACACGCTTTGGGCACGTCATCCTCACTGAGCCGAAGAGCGCTGATCGCTTCAACGCATCCTCAATAGACCTTCAGCAGCAGGAGGGCGGTGTCGTCGGCACGGTCACCTGACGGCTGGGCGTGAGCGAGAAGTGTGTCGGCGATGTCGTCGAGCGGACCGGTGGCTTTGGAGAGGACTGTCGCGAGGTCGGTTAGGGCGGTTTCGTAGTCGGTGCCGGGGGTTTCGATGAGTCCGTCGGTGTAGAGGGCCAGGAGCGTGCCGGGAGGCAGAGGGATCTCGGAGGTGGGGTACTCCGCCGTGGGGTCGACGCCCAGCAGAGGGCCTGGCGGTGCCGCCAGGATGTCGGTGTGCAGGTCGGGGTGGCGCACCAGGGGCGGGCAGTGGCCCGCGGTGGCGACCTGGGCGCGGTGGTGGACGCGGTCGATGTGCACGTACAGGCAGCTGGTGAGCAGGCCGGGGTCAAGGTCGTTCAACAAGTGGTTGGTACGGGCGAGGACTTCGCCTGAGGTGGCGCCGGCGACGGCATAGGCGTGGACCGCGGTGCGGACCTGGCCCATGAGGCCGGCGGCGCTGACACTGTGGCCCTGGACGTCGCCGATGACGGCGGCTGCCTCGCTGTCCGACAGGCGGATGAGGTCGTAGAAGTCGCCGCCGACTTCCATGCCGTGGCTGGCGGGTAGATAGCGGGCGGCCGCCTCCAGGCCGGGCATCGCCCGCAGAGTAGGGGGCAGCAGGCTGGCCTGAAGGCCCTCCGCCAGCTCGTGCGTGGCGTCATACTGCCGGGCGCGGTCCAAGGCCTGGGAGATCAGGGCGCTGATGGCGGTCAGCGTGGTGCGCTCCTGCAACGTGAAGGAACGGGGTCGCCGGTAGCCGACCCAGCAGACGCCGACGAACTGCTGGGAGGCCAAGAGTGGCAGCCATGCCCATGCGCCCAGACCGTCGTCGATGGAGGCGCTCTCGGGATACGCCGCACGCAGCTCGTTCCGGTCGGCGAAGAAGGACGGCACCCCTTGGGCGAGCCCCCAGGACGGTGCGTCGCTGGTCAGCCCGGGGAGCGGGAGGTCGGAGGCGAGGGGGCGTGGTCGACGAGGTCGACCAGCTCCGGACTGACGCCGTGGTGGCCGACGACCCGCACCCGGCCGGCCTCCGCGACCAGCAAGGCGAAGGCGTCTGCGTTCAGGGCGACCAGAAGGTGGCCGGCAACCAGCTCCACGACCTCGTCGACGGACGCCGCCGCGGCCAGGCCGCCGGAGAGCTGCATCATGTGGTACTGGGCTTCCAGGCCGGCAGGGCCGGCCGCCGCCCCGGTACCGGGGGCCAGTTCATCAGGGCTGTGGGCAGCGTCGGCAGGAGCGGAGATGCGCACGCTCACAGCGGTGCTGTCCGGGTAGAGCTGGAGCAGCAGCTCTCTGCCGGTGCGGGGCTGTTTCACCGTGTAGGACGTCGGGAGCTGGCTTGCGAGTGCGGCCTGGTACCGCAGTCGGTAAGGCGCGGGAACCAGCCACGGCACGGCTTCCCACACCTGGGCACCCAGCAGGTGCGGGATGCTCTCGCCCAGCAGGTCGGCCGCAGTGTGGTCGACGAAGGCGATCCGCCCCCGCGCGTCGAGCCGGCACGCCCCTTCGGGAAGAGCGGCTATGCAGTCCGCTGCGGCCTGAGCCTGTGCCGAGGGATGCGCGAGCGTCGGCGGCAGCAGACGCGCCGTGAGCCCGGGCTGCAAGCGGTGCCCTGCCTCGGCGGCGTCCTGCAGGAGCAAGGCGATGCAGCGGGCTGCGGTGGTGAACCGGCCCCGTGAGTGCGCGTCCAGGGCGGGCGATCTCTGAGAGAACAGCACCAGCATGGCGCCCCACACGCGGGCGCCGGCCACGAGCGGGGCCGCCGCAACGGCGCCCACGAACGGGAAGGTCAGGGCCAGGCGGGGATAGCGGCGGGCGAACTCTTCGCCGGACTCGACCCACACCACATGACGCTGGAGTATCGCTTCGGCAAGGGGGCCGTCGGCTACGTCAGCCACCCGTATGCGTCGCAGCAGACTGCCGAATCCCGTGGGCATACCGAGGCTCGCGTCCAGGACCAGGACTTCGCCGCCGGGCTCGAGCAGAAAGAGCGCCCCCGCATACACCCCCATGCCGACCACCGTCCGGGCCACTACCTGATCCAGCAGATCCCGGACGGCAGCGGGTTGCAGGTCCTCGCCGCTGGCCATCCGCTGCGCTCTTTTCGCGGAGTCGTGTGCCTATCTGCATGATAGGCGGGTCGATGCAAGCCCGCTGCGAAGCCGTGGCCGGTCGGGAGGTACCCGCCTCGTCGTGCGGTGCGGATGGCATGGCGGTCTTGTCAGGGAGGGTGTCGTACGGGGTGGCGCCGTCGGCGAGGACCACGAAGAGGGATACCTCATAGCCGTCGGCGATCCAGTCAGCGTGCCGCCAGACGCCGGGATAGGCGCTGAAGTAGGCGTCGCGGTAGCGCATGCCTTCGGGATCCGTACCACAGTTTGCAACGATTGCCGACGCCCCGTGCGAGTCGGCGCGGCGTTCGCTGGGTCGCTGCGATGTCCCTCCCGCTGGGTCAAGCGCCGCGTCGCTGGTCGTCACTGTCCTGGCGCAACTGGGCGGCGTGCCGAGTGAGAGCGTCCACGCGCGCGGCCACCTCCGGATGCCCCGGCTGCAGATGGATCTGGGCGGCCGCGAGGGGGGCCATCAATCGAGCAGCGTCGTGGTGGGCGAGGGCCTTGTCGATGGCGGTGACGGCGGAGCGGGCGGCGGGGGGAAGGTCGCTCAGCGCGGTGACGGCAGCGGCCAGGCGGCGCAGGTCGGCGGCGTTGTCGCGCGCCCAGGCGGTGACGGTGCGGTCGGCGGCGCGGCGGTCGCGGGTGGCCTTCACCCGCTCCTCCCCGGTGCTGCCCGCTGCCCCCGGCTGCAGGCGCAGGTAGCGGCGCTCGGCAGCCTGGCGACTGGCGACTCCGAGAGGACCTGCCAGGTCGGCCCAGCTGGCGCCGGCGGCGCGGGCGGTCTCGATCAGGCCCCTCTCCCAGCCGGCGAGCTGTTCGCGCACCTCCCGCAGCAGCATCAGTGAGGCCAGCGCCTGTTCCGGGTCGCCACCTGACAAGGGTGCCGGCGTCGTATCCGCGGCGCGGGCCGCCCGCAGAGCCTCGTCGATGGCCGCCAGAGCGGCTGCGGCGGCCAGGAGCGGTACGGCTCCATCGTCGCCTGCGGCCATCGACGGGGAGGGCTCGGTGGCGTCCATGAGGCAGGCACTCTCCTTCCGCGTCATCCGTGCGACGACTCGCTATTTGTCATCGCTTGGATGACATGATACAAGGGAAGACAGGTGAAGCGCATTGGCAGCCACTGCCCGAACGCTTGGAGGTGTTTCACGATGTTGATGCGCACCGACCCGTTCCGTGAGCTGGACCGCCTGACCCAGCAGCTGCTGGGGACGTCCGGCACCTGGTCGAGGCCCTCGACGATGCCGATGGACGCCTATCGCGAAGGCGATCACTACGTGATCTCCCTCGATCTTCCCGGCGTATCGCCGGAGGCGATCGACATCGACGTCGAACGCAACATGCTCACGGTCAAGGCCGAACGCCGTCCCGCCGCCAAGGCCGACGACGTGCAGATGGAGCTGTCCGAACGGCCCCTGGGTGTCTTCTCCCGGCAGCTCATGCTCGCCGACACGCTGGACACCGACCGCATCGAGGCCGACTACGACGCAGGGGTGCTGACCCTGCGCATCCCGATCGCGGAGCGGGCCAAGCCCCGCAAGATCGCCATCACATCCACCGGCGACCGCAAGCAGATCAGCGGCTGAGCCCTGAGCCGGGCACCAGTCCCCGGCATACGCAGCAAGCGGCGGAGGACGGGCAGCCGTTCCCCTCCCTCCCTGGCCCCGTCCTCCGCGCGACCGAAGGGGGAACACCGTGGCCGTGCGACCGGAGGCGTTCCTGGCACGCGTGCAGGAACGCGGCGAATACTCCACACCGCACGAGGCGGACCGGGTGGCACGCGTCGTGCTGGCCCTGCTGGGCGCACACGTGGTCGGCGAGGATCGCGCTGAACTCGCCGCCCGGCTGCCGGAGACCTACTCACTCATTCTGCTCAATCCGTTGCAGGCCGCCGAGCCGCTGGACGCCGAGCGGTTCGTGCGGGCCACCGCCGCCTGGATCGAAGGCGCTACCGAACAGACCGCACGCTGGGACGTCGGCGCCGTCCTCAGCGTGGCCGCCGAGGAGGCCGGACCCGACCTCCTGCGACGGCTCCTGCTGCAACTGCCCCCGGGCTACGACCTGCTGTTCGGCCACCTCGAGCCGGCCTGACCCCCGCGACCGTGGGGCGGGACACGCTGCTCCCGCCCCACACCACAACAAAAAAGGAAAGGCACACCGATGTCCCCGCAGCCCCAAGCGGACCTCCGTACACCGGCGATGACGTTCGACGCGATGGTCGAGCACGTACGCTACGAGGGCGCCTACCCCACCGGCGAACGGGCCGAGCAGGCCGTCCGGGATGTGCTGGCCGGACTCGGCCGGCAGGTGACCGGCGACGAGCGCGCTGCCCTGGCCGCCCGGCTTCCCGTCGAGGCCGCGCTTGAGCTCACCGCCCAGATCCCCCGCACCGAACCGCTCACCGGCTTCGGCTTCGTCAGCGACCTGGCCACCCGCACCGGCGGCACGCTCGCCACCGCACGCTGGGACGCCGGGACCGTCTTTGCGGTACTCAGTCGCCTGGCCGGGGAGGACCTCGTCAACCGCGTTCTCGCACAACTGCCCACCGGGTACGCCCTGCTTTTCGGCCGGCCCGAATTGGCGCCGACCGGATGACGGTGGCGCGCTCGGTCATCGACTGACGGTTCACCCCTCGGCGCGCAACACACTCGGTCTGAGCCCGGTGCCCCTGGGTGGGAGAGCGCCAGGAGCCGCTTGCGGACAGCCCGGACCGCAAAGCGACAGCCACGGTACCTACCCCGAGCCGGGCAATTCCGCGCTGAAGGCCTGCACCACGGCTTGCGGGAGCGAGTCGAGCAAGAGCGGCGGGACGGACCGCGGCAGCTGCAGCGATCATGATGGTGCCGGCTGGTCGTCGGGAGATGCGGGAATGGGTTGTTCGGCCCAGATCGTCTTGCCGTTGTCGTTGCAACGGCAGCCCCAGCGCGCGGTGAGCTGGGCGATCAGGAACAGGCCGCGTCCTCCTTCGTCGGTGGTGCGGGCATGCCGCAGTCGGGGCTGGGTGCTGCTGGAGTCGGTGACTTCGCACACCAGGACGTCGTGGCGGATCAGCCGCAGGTGCACCGGTGGGTGGGCGTAGCGGATGGCGTTGGTCACCAGCTCACTGACGATGAGTTCGGTGGGCAGGAGGAGGTCGTCCGGTCCCCAGGTGTGCAGCTGGCGAGCTGTCGTTTCCCGGGCTGTGGAGACGGCGGACGGGTCGGCCGGGAACTCCCAGTCAGCGGTGTGCCCGGGTGGGACGGCGCGGGTGCGGGCCAGCAGCAGGGCCGCGTCGTCACGTGGTGCCTGGTCTGCCAGTTCGGTGAGCAGGGACCGGCCGGTGTCCTTCAGGGCGCGATCCGGCCGGCAGGCTGTGGCGAGGGCGTCGGTCAGGCGCTGCAGGATGTCGCTGCCGCCCCGTTCGATCAGGCCGTTGCTGTAGAGCGCGAGGACGCTGCCCGGATCCAAATTGATCGTGGTGCTCTCATACGGTATGCCGCCGACGGCCAGGGGCGGTCCCGGGCAGATCCCGACGACCTCGGTGGTCCCGTCGGGCTTCACCACGATGGGCGGCGGGTGCCCGGCACTGGCGATGGTGCAGCTTTGGCTGATCGGGTCGTAGAGCGCCTACAGGCATGTGCCGCCGACGATGTCGTGATCGCCGGGCGGGGCTTCGGCCGCGAGGCGCTGGACCAGGTCCGCCATGCGGGCGAGCAGCTCGTCCGGTTCGAGCTCCAGGTCGGCGAGGGTCTGGATGGCGGTGCGCAGGCGACCCATGGTGGCGGTTGCGGGTATCCCGTGGCCGACCACGTCTCCGGCGACAAGGGCCACCCGCAATGAGGGCAGGGCGATGGCGTCGAACCAGTCGCCGCCGATCCCCGGTCCGCCGCCTGCGGGCAGGTGGATGCCCGCAGTCTCGGCCGCCGCGGTGTCGGTGGTGGCCGGGGGGAGAAGGCGTTGCTGCAGCGCCACGGCCGCACGGTGCTCGCGCGTATAGCGGCGGGTGTTGTCGATGGCCAGTGCCCCCTGGGAGGCTATCTGCCGCAGGAGATCGGCCTCGTCGTCGGTGAAGGGGGCGGATCGGCCGGTGCGCCAGACCGAAATGTCGCCGAGCGTGAGACCGCGGGTGTGCAGCGGGGCCACCATCACCGAATGGCAGCCCTGCGGGACGAGGAACTCGATCAGGCGCGGTTCGCCGATCGCCGCAGCGTAGTCCTCGAGGCTGAGGGTGAGCGTCTCGCCGTGCCGGAAACTGCGCCACAGGGGGTGGTCGGGCAGGGGCGGGACGAGGCCGCCGGGCTTGATTCCGGCCGGCCAGAGTGCGCCGGCCGGGGCCATGGCGGCGTTGCGGAGATGAAGATCTCCACCACCCGGCCGGCCGGGCGGTTCCTCTCCTTCGAACACCGCCTGGGCCAGGTCGACGGCGACGAGATCGCCGATGGCGGGGACGAGGACATTGGCCAGCTCCTGCGCGGTGCGCACGACGTTCAACGACCTCCCGACGTGCTCGGCCACCTCACGGGTGAGGTCCAGATGACGGCGGGCGCGCAGCTGGTCGCTGTCATCGACGTACAGGGCCGCGACCCCTGTGGGCTGGCCTTGTGCGTTCTCCAGACGGAAAGCCGACAGCGACAGGACCTGCTGGCACGCGGGATCGTGCCGCCACCTGACGCGCTGAATCCTGCGGACCACCGGGACGCGCGTGGCCAGGACCCGGCGCAGTACGGCCTCGAGGTCCTCGGCGTCCTGGGTGCACAGCATGTCGCCCAGCCGGCTGCCCGGGCATGCCCGGCGGCCGTTGACGGTGCCGGGCATGGAGTTCGTCCGCACAAGGGTCAGCTCCGTGTCGTGCAGGGCGACCATGATGCGGTTCTGGGCGGCCAGCGCACGCAGCAGCGCTGCGCCCTGCTCGTGGCTGGCGACGTGATGTGCAGGCGCTGCGAGGACGAGGACGTCGTGCGAGCCGTTCACCTTCGTGGCCCGGAAGGTGACATCGATGGTGTTGCCGCACCGGTGCCGCAGCCGTACCCGGCCGGACTGCGGCTTGTGGAGCGGCCGGCGCAGTTCCTCCGGCAGATCGGCCACGAGTTCGTGCACGGAGCGCCCGCACACTTCCTCGGCGGTGAACCCCGTCAGATCCCTGGCTGTCCCGGTCCACTGCATGACCGTGCCTCCGTCGTCGAGCACGACGGCTGCCAGGCCGTCGAAGGCGTACGGCGTGTCGCTGTAGCCGGCATCGCAGCCGCTCGTCGTCGCTCGGGGGGTGCTTGCCGGGTGGGAGCCGTTGGCATCATCCATATCCATTTTTTCAAATCCTTTCTGCGCCTGGGGTGCAGGGGACCGGGCGCCCTCCGTGGGAGGCTGGGTGATCACGACCGGTCATCGCCGGGTCGGCAGCACCTCGCGGGGCGTGGACGGCAGGTCCTGTTCGGCCCAGACAACCTTGCCGTCCGTTGCGGAACGGGAACCCCATCTGCGGGACAGCTGAGCGACGAGGAACAGGCCGCGGCCGTTCTCGTCCAGGGCGCGGGGATGCCGCGGCCGCGGGTGACTGGCGCTGGCGTCGGAGACTTCGCACGTCAAGACCTGGTGCTGGATGAGCCGTAGACGGCTGGGCCCCTCCCCGTAGCGGAGGGCGTTGGTGACCAGTTCACTGACGATGAGTTCCACCGCAGGCACGAGGCGTTCCAGCCCCCATGCGTTGAGCTGACCGGCGGCCAGGTTCCGTGCCACGCGGACGGCGGCCGGCTCGCTGCGCAGGTCCCAAGAGGCGGCTTGGGCTGGTTGCAGTTCGCGGGTTCGGGCCAGCAGCAAGGTGACGTCGTCGGCCGGTGCCTGGACCGGCAGGGTCGCGATCACTTCGGAGCACAGCTCCTCCAGCGACCGGCCCGGCCGTGCGAGGGTGGCGGCCAGGCGGTGGAGGCCGACGTCGATGTCGTCGTTGCGGGACTCGACCACACCGTCGGTGTAGAACCCGAGCAGACTTCCCTCGGGCAGGACCAGTTCCACGGACTCGAAGGGAACCAGCCCGAGGCCGAGGCCGAGCGGGGCTCCGGCCGGCAGGTCGGGAAAGCTCACCCGGCCCAGCGGATCGATGATCACGGGCGGAGGATGCCCGGCCCGCGCCATCATGCACCGCCTGGTGACCGGGTCGTAGACCGCATACAGACAGGTGGCACCGATCGGAACCTGGTCCGGGGCGTCGGCGTTCTCCTCGTTCACCCGCCGGACCGTGTCATCGAGGTGTGCCAGCAGTTCATGGGGAGGCAGATCCATGTCCGCGAGGGTGTGGACGGCGGTGCGCAACCGGCCCATCGCCGCCGCGGCGTTGATGCCGTGTCCGATCACATCGCCGACGACGAGGGCCACCCGGGCGCCGGACAGCTCGATCACGTCGAACCAGTCACCCCCCACGCCGTGGTCCGTGTCGGCCGGCAGGTAGCGCGAGGCCACCTCGATGGCGGTGCCACCTCGCACACGGTGGGGGGTCGGCCGCGCATGCTGATGCCGGCCTCACGCAGGAGCCGATTCGAACGCCGTCGGGGCCGTGACCCGGCAGGCGCTCGTCCGCGCCGCCCGGAAGGTCCTGGCCGAGTCCGGCGGCACCAGCGCCGGCATTCGGGTCATCGCGGAGCGCGCGGACGTGGGCTTCGGCTCCTTCTGCAACCACTTCACCTGCAGACCGGACCTCTTCGAAGCGGCAGTGGCCGATGCGCCGGAGGAGTACGCCGAAGCCATCGACGAAGGCTTGCGTGGCGTCGACGATCCCGCCGAGCGCTTCGCCGGGGGTGTGCGGCTCAGCGCACGTATGGCCGGGTCACGTCCGGAGATCACGCGGACCCTGCGCCACGGCAAGCTCGGCCGTATTTGCGCCGGCCACGGCCTGGCTCCAGGCGCGAAGCGCGAGCGATGTGGCGCACGGTATGGCCTCGGGCCGCTTCGCAGTGGTCGAACCGGTCATCGCCTTGACCGCGCTGAACGGCAGCGCGCCGGCGCTTTTGGAGCTGCGGTTCAACCGGCCCGAGGCCGACCGGGATCAGGCCGCAGGCACATTGGCCGTGATGCTGTCGCACATGCTCGGCCTCCCCGCGGATGAGGCCCGCGACTGACCCGGCGCCCCCTTCCCGCCGCAACCGGGAAAGGAGCGCGGTAGCCCACGGTCCGCCGACACCGACCGCGCGCACGGTTTCCCTTGGACCGAGCGGCACGTGAGGGGGCCTCCGTCGTTCCTGCCGTGGTGTTGCCGCCCCGCGGCCCTACAGGTGGATGGGCAGGTGACGCGGTCCGCGGAGCATGGCGTTCTGCCGGTACGGGGGCGGGTCCTGGACCAGGCGTGCCGTGGCGAGGTGCGGGATCAGCGCGCCGAGCGCGGCCTGGGCCTCGAGGCGGGCCAGCGGGCCGCCGAAGCACAGGTGGATACCGCTGCCGAAGCCGAAGTGCTCGTTGTCCGGGCGGGCGGGATCGAACCGGTCGGGCTCGGGGAACCGCTTCGGGTCGCGGCTGCCCGAGGCCAGCACCAGTATGACGGACGAGCCTTCGGGGATCGCCGTGCCGGCGACGTCGATGTCGGCGAGAGGGATCCGCTCACGCATGTGGACCGGGGGTTCGTAGCGCAGGAGTTCCTCCACCGCTCGCGGCAGCAGGCCGGGTTCGCGGCGCAGCCGGTCCAGCTGGTCGGGTTGGCGCAGCAGGGTGAGGACGCCGTTGGCGATCAGATTGACCGTGGTTTCGTGTCCGGCGATGAACAGCAGGACAGCGGTTTCGGCCAGTTCCTCGACGGTGAGCCGCAGGGCGGGGTCCGGTTCGTTGATGAAGGCGGAGAGCATGTCGTCGCCGGGGTGGCCACGGCGCTGTTCGGCGAGGTTCACCAGGTATCCACCCATTTCCTGCCGGGCTTGGATGCCCGCCTTGTCCCGCTGGGTGGTGTCCTCTTCGGGTCCGATGTCAGCGGACGCGACGATGACGTCGGTCCATGCCTGGAACATCGGCTCGTCCTCACGCGGGATCCCCATCAGCCGGCAGATGACGGTGATGGGCAGGGGATAGGCGAAGTCGTCGACGACGTCGAACTGCTCGCGGTCCCGTAGCGCCACCATGAGTTCCTCGGTGATGTGGGCGAGCTCCCCGCGCATGGCATCGACCCGCCCCGGGCTGTGCGGCGGGCCGAACGGCCGCATGGCCAGGGTGCGCAGCCTGTGGTGCTCAGGGTCGTCGAGCCGCAGGAACGGCGGTTTGTGTGCCGTCTCGCCGCGGGGGCGTGGATCGGCGCTCATGCGCGGGTCGTGGAGCAGGGCGGCGATGTCGTGGTAGGTGCCGATCAGATAGCTGCCGTCGCCTTGCCGCACCACGGGGCCGGCCTCGCGGAGTTCCGCGTACAGAGGGTAGGGGTTGGGGCGACTGGCGTAGTCGGTGATCCGTGCCAGCAAGGTGTCGGAGTCCATGGTGGCTCCTCGTGGTCGGGCGGGAGGTGGATCAGCCGGTGGGCTGCACCATGGTCAGCCGGCGGTCGGGCAAGTAGCCGGTGAGCGCCACGGTGGGGCCGTGGGACAGTCCCTTGGGGTCCGGCACGTCGGACGGGATCGGGATGTCCGCCGCGATCGCGCGGTCCGCCGCGCCGGGCGGGGGCGGGAACGGGGCAGCCGTCTCGATCAGGTGCTGGTAGTACGGGAGCGACTTGGCCATGTCGACGGTGACCGCGGCGGTGACCCGTCCCTGGTAGCCGTAGACCATGGCCAGACGGCGTGCCTCCAAAGAGCCCTGGGCGATGACGACGTGGTCGGAGTAGCTGGGCACGCCCACGGACTTGATGTTGAGTCCGAACTGGGTGGACCAGAACGTCGGGACGGCCAGGTGCGGGCGCCGCAGGGGTCCCGGATTGACCATGTTGTGGGCCGCCACTTCGGCCTGTGCGACCGCGTTGCCCCAGTGCTCCAGGGAAAGCATCTGGTACCCGAACAGCGGGTGGGGGAACCGGGAGACGTCGCCGGCCACGAAGATGTCGTCGGTGACGATTCCGTACATGGTGAAGGCGCGGCACCCGGCGTCGCAGGCGATCCCGCGGGGGCCTGCGGCCAGGCCGGAGTCCGCCAGCCACTCGACGTTACGGATCGCCCCCAGTGCCGCGACGCACAGGTCGGCGTCGACGCGGCTGCCGTCCGACAGGTCCGCACCGGTGAAGCGGCCGTTCCCGCGCAGGGCGGTGACAGTCACCCCGGTGCGCAGGTCGACGCCGTGATTGCGGTGCATGACGGCCGCGAGCTTCGACAGGGTGCCGCCGAGCGCGCCCACCAGGGGGGCGGGACCGCGTTCGGTGACCGTGACCTCCAGTCCCCGCTCCCGGCAGGCGGACGCGATTTCCGAACCGGTGAAACCGCCGCCGATCACCAGCACCCGCTCCGGACGGCCGGCCAGCCGGTCGGCCAGTGCTGCGGCGTCGCCGCAGGTACGCAGGGTGAGCACCCCGTCCAGGGCCGCTTCCTCTGGGTTGGGCCAGGGCCGCGCGCGGGTGCCGGTGGCGATCAGAAGCCGGTCGTATGGCAGGGACTCGCCGTCGGCCAGTGTGACGCGTTTCCCCATGACGTCCAGGCCTGTCGCGCGGACTCCCAGCCGCCAGTCGGCGTCCGGGTCCCGGCGCATGGGCAGCTCGGTGGTGTCCGCCGTTGCCTGGCCGAGCAGTACCTGCTTGGACAGCGGAGGCCGGTCGTAGGGCGGGTAGGGCTCGTCTCCGACCACGGTCAGTGAGCCGGTGAAGCCCTCGTCTCGTAGTGCCTCCGCAGCCCTCAGACCGGCCAGCGATGCACCGACGATGACGATACGGCCGTCCTTGAGGTCGTCACCGGGCACTGGCGCTCACCTGCTCACCGAGGAGGATGGCCTGGACCGGGCATGCCGCCGCGGCCTGGCGCACGCGTTCAACCTGGTCATCGGGCACGGCCGTGGCGTACAGCAGTCCCTCCTCCCCATGCAGCTGGAAAACCGCCGGCGCGAGGAACACGCACTGCGCGTAGCCCTGGCAGCGGGTGAGGTCGACAACGGTCCGCATGCTCACCACTTCCTCCGTTGTCACCCCCCTCACATCCAGCATGGAGGCAGAGCCGCAGGCCCGCACGTCCACGCAGGGTACGGTGGGCCGGCCCCGTGCACGGCCCGGGTCAGCCGAGGGCGCGGTCGAGGTTGAAGGCAGCGCTGATCAGGGCGAGGTGGGTGAACGCCTGCGGGAAGTTGCCCAGTTGTTGTCCGGTGTGGCTGATCTCCTCGGCGAACAGGCCGAGGTGGTTGGCGTAGGTGAGCATCTTCTCGAAGGCCAGGCGCGCGTCGTCCAGTCGGCCGGCGCGGGTGAGAGCCTCTACGTACCAGAACGAGCAGATGGAAAAGGTGCCTTCGTCGCCTTCCAGACCGTCGGGGCTCGCTGTGGGGTCGTAGCGCCAGACCAGGGAGTCGGAGACGAGTTCGTGGCCGAGGGCATCGAGTGTGGACAGCCACAGGGGGTCGTTGGGAGCGATGAAATTGGTCAGCGGCAACATCAGCGCCGCGGCGTCCAGCACGTCGCCGCCCTCGTACTGGGCGAACGCCTGCCGGGCGGGCGACCAGCCCTGGTCCAGAATGCGCCAGTAGATCGTGTCCCGAACCGGGCCCCAGCGGATGAGCTCGGCGGGCAGGCCGCGGTGCCAGGCGATGCGGATGGCGCGGTCGATGGCCACCCAGCACATGAGACGGGAGTAGAGGAACTTCTTGCGGCCGCCGCGGGTCTCCCATACGCCCTCGTCCGGCTGGTCCCAGTGCTCGCAGACCCAGTTCACCAGCCCGCACACTGCGCGCCATTGGCCGCTGGTAAGGGACCGGCACCACTTGTCGTACAGGTACACGGAGTCGAGCAGGGCGCCGTAGATGTCGAGCTGCAGCTGGGTGACGGCATCGTTGCCGACCCGCACAGGCGCCGAACCCCGGTAGCCCTCCAGGTGGAGGAGCTCGTGTTCGGGCAGTTCGGAGCGTCCGTCGATGCCGTACATGATCTGCAGCGGTCCTGAGGGTCCCTGGCGCTGGTCGATGTGGTGCATGAGGAAGTCCATGAACGCCTCGGCCTCCTCGGCGAAGCCGAGCCTGAGCAGCCCGTAGACGGCGAATGCGGAGTCGCGCACCCACGCATAGCGGTAGTCCCAGTTCCGGCCACCGCCGATCTGCTCGGGCAGGCTGGTGGTGGGGGCTGCCACGATCGCGCCGGTGGGGGCGTAGGTGAGCAGCTTGAGTGTGAGGGCGGAGCGGTGCACCATCTCCCGCCATCGGCCGCGGTAGCGGGACTGCTGCAGCCAGCCCCGCCAGAAGGCGACCGTGGCGGTGAACTCCTGCTCAGCCTCTGCCCCGGCGTGCGGGTCGCCGCGCGGAGGGGTATCGCCGCCGGCCTGGTCGAGGATGAAGACCGTCGTCTGCCCCTGGGAGAGTTCGAACTCCGTCCACACGTCGCTGCCGTCGTTGTGCAGCGGCACCGTGGCGGTCAGCGTCAGCGACAGCGCCTCGGAGATGAACAGGGCGGCTCGGGGGAGCATTTGCACGGTGTGCGGGTGGGCGCCGTAACCGAACCGGGGAGCCACCCGGGCCCGGAACGGGATCCTTCCTCGGACGCACACCACCCGTCGGATCAGCCTGTGGCGGGCGCACTGGCCGGTGTCCGCCACGGGCATGAAGTCCTGGATCTCTCCCAGCCCGTCCTCGGTGAAGAACCGGGTGATCAGCACATTGGTGTCCGGGAAGTAGAACTGTTTGGTGTCGGCCGGCACGACGGGGGACAGCTCGAACGCTCCACCCCGGTCCGCGTCCAGGATCGCGGCGAACACACTCGGGGAGTCGAAGGCGGGGCAGCAGTACCAGTCGATGGTCCCGTCGGTGCCCACCAGGGCGGCCGTGCGCAGGTCCCCGATCAAGCCATGGTCAGCGATCGGCAGGTACCGGACGGACCTGTGCTGGGTCATTGCTCCGCACATCGCAGCAGCCTCCCTTGCTCCTGCGTCTTCTTGACTTCTTCCCGATCGCAGGGGCATCAGACCGGCCCGACGGGGCGATCGCGGCCCTTCTTCCGCGCCTCGGTTCGCCTATGGCGGGCGTCGACGCCGCCCTGGCGATCATGAAGCAACCATTCAGTACACGCATGCAGGGGCCCGGCGTCCTCCTGGACGCCGGGCCCCGGGTTGTCGACCAACCCGGCCGACGTACGTCAGGCGAGGTCGGGAAGGGGGCGCCGGGTGATGTCGCGGGCCTCGTCGGCGGGCACGCCCAGCATGCGCAGGACCATCTCTGCCAGGTTCGAGGCGGCCTCGGCACCGTCGACGTCGGGCCGGGCCAGCCTCAGCGCCACCAGGGCGAGCAGGGTCCCGCCCACTGCCGACAACGCCATGGTCGGGTCGGCGCAGGTGAAGCGGCCCGAGGCCAAGCCGTGCTGGATGTCGCGCAGGGCTCGCGGGGCGAGGCCGCGCTCGGAGTGGATGTGGGCGAGCCCGTGGTCGTGCAGGATCCGCATGAGTTCGGGGTGGGAGTCCACCATCCGTCCCGTGAGCCGGAAGCCCGCCGAGACGAGTTCTGCCGGGTCGCCGATCCCCTGGACACGCTCGTCGATGACCTGCCCGAACTCCTCCAGAGCGTCCGAGACGGCGGCGTCGAACAGATCCGTCTTGGACTCGAAGTGGTTGTAGAAGGAGCCGAAACCGACGTCCGCGCGATCGGCGATCGTCTGGATGCTGGCGCTGGTGTCGCCGGTCTCCGCGAGGAGCTGGCGTGCCGCGCGGACCAGGGCGTGGCGGGTCTCGGCGCGGCGCCGCTCGAAGCGGTTCCCGGGCAGGGCTGACGTCGGCATACGGAGAGTGTAACAACCGTGGCGATGAGTCCCACATGTCTGATGTATTCATCAGTTCCTTGGCGTCACACTATTGACGACGACTTCTTCAAAGTTGATGATTTCCTCATTACAGCTGTGTTGCTTGGAGGGCACCATGTCCGAAACTCCCGTTAACAAGGCCGGCCCGCCGACGGCCCACCAGGACCTCCACAGCGAGCGGGGCGCTCTGCGCGGCGAGCACCCCGGGCGCGCCCGCAATCCCGTGATCAAGGTGGCGGACCTGGCGTGGCTGGAGTTCGAGAAGCCGGACCTGGACCGGGCCGAGGTGTTCGCACGTGACTTCGGGTTCGCGATCGCCGCCCGCACCGAGCGGGAACTGTGGCTGCGCGGCACCTTCGCCGGCTCACCGTGCATGGTCATCCGCCGTGGGCGCGCCTCCCGCTTCATCGGGCCGGCATTCCGCGCGGCCGAGCGAGCCGACGTGGGCCGGCTGGCCCGCGCCACCGGCGGCACCGTCGAGGACGCCGACGTACCCGGCGGCGGACAGTCGGTCTCCTTGCCCGACCCCTCGGGCATGCCGGTCCGCGTCGTCCACTGCGCCGAAGCTTTGCCCGCGCTGCCCGAGCAGCACCCGCTGACCTTGAATTTCGGCACCGATCACCGCCGTACGAACGCCACCCAGCGTCCGCCCCGCGAGCCGTCCCGTATCCAGCGGCTGGGCCATGTGGTCCTGGAGACGCCGGTGTTCGCCCGCGCCCTGGACTGGTACCTGGACACCCTGGGGCTGATCGTGTCCGACTTCCTGTTCCTCGACGGGCAGCGCGAGCGCGGGCCGACCATGGCGTTCATCCGCTGCGACCAGGGCAGTACGGCCGTGGACCACCACACCCTGGCCATGCACCTGGGGCCCGGAGCCGGCTACGTCCACTCCGCCTACCAGGTCACCGACCTCGACGCGATCGCCGCCGGTGGGGAGTACCTGGCCGAGCGGGGCTACCGGCGCAGCTGGGGCATCGGCCGGCACATCCAGGGCAGCCAGCTGTTCGACTACTGGCGCGACCCCGACCGCTTCATGCTGGAGCACTTCGCCGACGGCGACCTGTTCTCCTGTGACGTCGAGCCCGGGTGGGCGCCGATGTCGGCCAGCGGCCTGGCCCAGTGGGGCCCGTCGGCCACCCGCGACTTCCTGGGCACGAACCCGTCCCCCGCCAAGCTCCGCGAGGTCCTCAAGGCGCTGCGCGGCGACAACGAACTCGACCCCGCACGCCTGCTGGGCCTGATGAAAGCGATGAACTCATGAGCACCAACGTCGTGCGCACCCCCGACGGCTGGTGGGCGGTGCGCAACGAGCGTGCCGTCCGGATCGGGACCAAGGCGGCCACCACCGCCGAGCTGCTCGCCGACCGCGACGCGGTCCGCGAGGCCGCCGCCTCCACACAAAGCGGCACGCCCGTCGCCGACCTGGTAGTGCTTCCTCCGGTCACCACCCCCTGCCGGGTGATCGCCCAGATGGTCAACTACCGTAGTCACGCCCGCGATTCGGGCTTCACCGGCGACATCCCGCCCACCTTCTTCCGCAAGGCGTCCGGCTCGGTCAGCGGCCCGCACGACACGATCGTCCGGCCCGCGCACGTGAAGTTCCTCGACTACGAGGTGGAACTCGGCCTCGTCCTGGGCGCCCCCCTCCCCGTGGGCACCGTCGTCGAGGAGCGGGACCTGCCGCGCTATGTCGCCGGACTCGTCCTGGCCAACGACGTCAGCGCCCGAGACGTCCAGCTGACCAAGACCCAGTTCTACGAGAGCAAGTCGTACCCCACGTTCACACCCACCGGACCGCACCTGGCCCTGCTGGAACCCGAAGACTTCGCCCACCTGCTCGACCTGCGACTGCGACTGTCGGTCAACGGCGAACCGCGCCAGGACCACACGCTGGCCGACATGATCGTCCGGCCCGCGCAGGCGCTCACCCTGCTCGCCCGCTTCCAGACCCTCGATCCGGGCGACCTGCTGCTGACCGGCACGCCCGGGGGCACCGCCCTGAAGGCCCCGCCCAAGGCGGTCGAGAAGATCGGCGCGCTGCTGCCGCCCGCACGGAAATGGAAGGCATTCTTCAACAGCCAGGCCAAGAACCCCCGTTACCTGCGGCAGGGGGACCTGATCACCGCCACGATCGCCACCCCCGACGGGCGGATCGACCTCGGCGAGCAGCACACCCCCGTGGCGGACGCCGAGTGAGCGCCACCGCATCCCGGAGACCGGTGGTGATCATCGGTGCCGGGCCCGTGGGCGTCACGGCCGCCCTCCTCCTCGCCCGCCACGGCGTGCGCAGCCTCGTCCTGGAACGCCACCAGGACATCTACCCCCTGCCACGCGCCGTCGTCGTGGACGACGAGGTCCGCAGGATCCTGCAGAGTGTCGGCATCCACGAGGAGTTCGCCGCCATCTCCCGCCCCGGGCGGGGGCTGCGGCTGCTGGATGCCCGGCACCGCCTGATCGCCGAACTCCCGCGGTCCCCGCACGGACACCACGGCTTCCCGCAGACCAGCATGTTCGACCAGCCCGAGCTGGAACGCCTGCTGCGCAACGCCCTGGGCCGCCACCCCGAGTGCGAGCTGTGGACCGGGACGGAGGTCACCTCCCTCACCCAGGACACCAGCGGACACCACGGTCCCACGGGCCCGGTCCGGGTCACCTTCCGCCGCGACGGCAGCGACGAGGAGGAGCACCTGTGGGCCGATGCCGTCCTCGGCTGCGACGGCGCGAGCAGTCTCACCCGCGACGCCATCGACGCCGCCTGGGACGACCTGCGCTTCCAGGAACGCTGGAACGTCATCGACGTGCGCACCAGCCGCCAGGTGCGCACCTGGGAGGGCGCCGAGCAGATCTGCTGCCCCACCCAGCCGGCCACCTTCATGCGCGTCGGCGAGGACCGCTACCGCTGGGAGTTCCGGCTTCCCGAAGACGAGCACCTGGACGGCCCGGACGGAAACCAACGTCTGCGCAAGCTGGTCGCCCCGTGGGTGGACCTGTCCTCCGATGCCCCGTGGGACGGCGACTTCGAAGTGATACGCCAGGCGCAGTACACCTTCCGGGCCCGCCTGGCCGACCGGTGGCGCCAAGGACGCATCTTCCTGCTGGGCGACGCCGCCCACCTCACCCCGCCCTTCATCGGACAGGGCCTGTGCGCGGGCCTGCGCGACGCCCACAACCTCACCTGGAAACTCGCCCGCGTCCTCCGGCACGAAGCCCCCGAAGCACTGCTGGACACCTACGAGCACGAACGCAAACCGCACGCCCGCCACATGATCCGCCTCGCCGTCACCGTCGGCTGGGCCATGACCGGCGGCCAGGACCACGCCGCGGCGATCCGCCGGACCCTGGTGGGCGCCGCCTGCCGCATCCCCGGCGTGACCCGGACCATCAGCCGAGACCTGAGCCCCGCCCTGAAAGCCGGACCCCTGGTACGGCGCCGCCGCCGACTGACCGGCCGCGTCCTGGCCGGAACCTACAGCCCGCAACCCTGGGTGCTGCACGAAGGCAGACGCGGGCGCCTCGACGATCTCCTGGGCACCTCTTTCGCCCTCCTGACCACCGTGCCGCCCACCCCCCAGATGACGGCCGTGACCACCGCACTGGGTGCACACACCCTCCACGCCGACGCCCTGGGCGACGACGGCACCCTGGCCTCCTGGCTGGCAAGCGGCCGGGCAGACGCCGTCCTGCTGCGCCCGGACCGCATCGTGATGGACACCGTCCCCGCCGGCACCGGGAACTTCACCGGCACCACCGCCTGGGCACCGCTGCTGCGCACGGCCCCGCCTGCCGCGGACGGCCCGGCCGTCCCCCTGCCAAGGAGCGCCACCTCATGACCACCCCGCACCCCCGCCCCTTCTTCACCCCCGAACCGCAGGCGGCCGCCCGCAGCCGCATCGCGGACTTCGCCCGGCGGGCCGCCCGGTACCAAGGCGCCGAGGGCGAGGGCGCCCAGGACCCCACCGACTATCAGGCCCTGTACCGGTGGTCCGTCACCGACCTGGAAGGGTTCTGGGCCGCGGTGTGGGAGTACTTCGCCATCGATGCGACAACGCCGTACGAGCAGGTGCTGGCCGCGGAGACCATGCCCGGCGCCCGCTGGTTCCCCGGCGCCACCCTCAACTACACCCACCACGCGTTGCGCGACCTGCACCCGGACGCTCCCGCGATCATCGCGCTGGACGAGACCGGAACCGGCTACGAGATCACCGGCTCGCAGCTGCGTGCCCAAGTCGCCTCCGTTGCGGCCACGTTGCGCGACCTGGGCGTGCGGCAGGGCGACCGGGTGGTGGGCTACCTGCCCAACACCCCCCACGCCGTCATCGGCTTCCTCGCCACCGCCAGCCTGGGCGCGGTGTGGTCGGTGTGCGGCCAGGACTACGCTCCCAAGGCCGCCGCCGACCGCTTCACCCAGCTCGAACCGGCGGTGCTCATCACCGCGGACGGCTACCTGTTCAACGGCACCACGCACGACCGCCGCGCCGCCTCCCTCGAACTGGCCCGCGCCCTGCCCTCCTTGAAGGGCACGGTGCTCGTGAGCCACGTGGGCCTGGTCTGGCCCGAGGACAGGCACACAGGTCATTCGGTGCCATGGCAGGACGCCGCCGGCCGCACCGAGGAACTGGCCTGCACCCCGCTGCCCTTCGACCACCCCCTGTGGGTCGTCTTCTCCTCCGGCACCACCGGCCTGCCCAAGGGCATCGTCCACGGGCACGGCGGGGTCCTGCTCGAACACCTCAAGACCCTCGCCCTCCACTCCGACCTCGGCCGCGGCGACCGCCTCATGTGGTACACGACCACCCACTGGATGATGTGGAACCTGGTGGTCTCCACCTTGCTGACCGGCGCCGCCACCTGCACCTACGACGGCAGCCCCGCGCCGCATGCGCGTCCGGGCATCCTGTGGGAGCTGGCGGCCCGCCACAAGGTCACCGTCTTCGGCACCAGCCCCCAGTACCTGCTGGCCATGGCCAAGCTCGGCATCGAACCCTCCGTGCACGATCTGTCGGCCATCCGCGTCATCGGCTGTACCGGCTCCGCCCTGCCCGCCTCCGCCTACCCCTGGGTCCGCGACCACGTGGGGTCCCGCGTCCAGCTGGCCTCCACCAGCGGCGGCACCGACGTCGTCTCCGGCTTCGCGGGCAGCGCCCCCACCAGCCCCGTGTGGGCGGGGGAGCTGTCCGCCCCCAACCTGGGCGTGGCACTGGCCGCCTACGACGCCACAGGCACCCCGGTCCGCGACCGGGTCGGCGAACTGGTCGTCACCCGGCCCATGCCGTCCATGCCGCTGTACTTCTGGAACGACCCCGACGGCAGCCGCTACCACGACGCCTACTTCGCCACCTACCCGGGCGTGTGGCGGCACGGCGACTGGATCACCCTCACCTCCCACGGCTCGGTGATCGTCCACGGCCGCTCCGACGCCACCCTCAACCGCAACGGCGTACGCCTGGGCAGCGCCGACATCCACGACATCGTCGAAGGGTTCCCCGAGATCACCGAGGCCCTCGTCATCGGCGCGGAGGAACCCGACGGCGGCTACTGGATGCCCCTGTTCGTCGTCCCCGCGCCCGGCGTGACCCTGGACGACACCCTGCGCGAGAAGATCCGTGACGCGATCCGCGCCGGCGCCTCACCGCGCCATGTCCCCGACGAGATCCTCGCCGTGCCGGCCATCCCGCACACCAAGACCGGCAAGAAACTCGAGGTCCCCGTCAAACGCATCCTCCAGGGCGCCCCGGTCGAGCAGGTCCTCAACCCCGCCGCCGTCGACAACCCCGACCTGGTCGCCTGCTTCGCCCGCCTGGGCGCCGAACGCCGCCGGCAGCGCGGCCTCATCACACCCACGGACCACGACGCCGGGAGCAGCCGATGACGTCCTCGACATGCCGCGCCGGAGACCAGCAGGGCCGACCCCCAAGCCCGCAGCAGCGCGCTTCCCCCGGTGAGCACACGCCCGCATCCACCCGCCCCCACACCGGTAAGGCCCTCGCGTGAATCTCCCCACCGTCCTGCTCTGCCTCATCGCTTTGATCTTCGCCCTGCTGGGCATGGCCAAGATGCTGGCCCTGGGCCCCATGCCCAAGATGGCCGCGCACGCCGGCTTCAGCACCACGGGCTACCGCGTCATCGGAGCCCTGGAACTGGCAGGCGCCGTCGGCGTGACCCTCGGCCCCGTCGTGCCGCTGTTCGGAGCCCTGGCCGCCACCGGTTTGCTACTGCTTCTCGCCGGCGCTGTGGCAACGCATGTCCGCAATGGCGACAGGCTGCCCAAGCTCATTCCCGCAGTGGTTGGCGCGGCACTGATCGCCTGGTACCTCGCGCTTCTCGCCGGGACCATGTCGTGAACCCGGCGCGGCGCCCCCCTCACCCACTCCATGGCTCCTCAGGCGCTAACGACACCACGTCCTGACCATCAGTAACCGTGAGAAGGAAGGCGGAACATCACCGCCTTGGTGTACCGACATGCAAACTGGAAACGTCGCCACCCGGGTCGGCATCGTGATCACCTTGTTCATCTCTCTGGCGACACGCCGCGACGCAAAGCGCCAGGCGCAAATCGGCGAAGAAGCCAACATCGCCAGTCAGGCACAGGTTGAGGCCGCCGAGCGCAGAGCCATCGCCGTCGAAGACAACCTGGCCCAAGCCCTGAAGCTGCTCGCGCAGTCGCAGAACGCCACGACGCCCCTGCAACCGCTCGCCACACCTGACCCGTCGGGCCGCCCCGAGGTGGGATGGGACCTTCAACGCCGCGGAGCACACGCCTACCTGCTGCGGAACTGGGGCGCGTCGACCGCTACCGGGGTACATCTTGAGCGCAGACGAACGACAGCCATCGTGCGCAACCTGCCCGAGAACGCGACCGTACGGCCCGGCGAGTCGCTGCAGTTCCTGATGGTTCCCACATTCGGACACCCACTCCCGGGAGAGGTCTGGGTGAAATGGGACGGTCAGGCGGAACCCGTGGCTGTCCCGCTGCCCCGCTGAGACCGCCTGCCCAGCGGCGTGTGCGGCGAAGGCCGTTTGCCGGCAGCGCTGGTAGGCCTGGGGAAGAGGGCGAAGGCTGCGCACCCGGTGCACCCGGTGCACCCGGGCGCACCCCCCACGTGATCTGCAGCACCACAAAAGGACGCCACTACATCCCCATTGACGGTTTGATGCGAAGCCGCTTCGCAGGGGACGAGAGACGGAGCACGGAAGTGACCACGGACTCGAGCGCACCGGCGCGCCGTACTCGGCTGACGCCCGAACGGGAGCAGGAGCTGTACGACGCGGTGATCGACCTGCTGCGCGAGGTGGGATACGACGCGCTGACGATGGACGCGGTCGCCGTCCGCACCCGCTCCAGCAAAGCGACCCTCTACCGTCGATGGAGGAGCAAGCCGCAACTGGTCGCGACCGCGCTCAGGCGCGGGAAGGCCGTCCACGTCGAGAACGTCGACACCGGTTCGCTCCCCGGCGACCTGCACGAGCTCGCCGATCGCATCGGCGACGGCTCGGCCGTGGATATCCCGCTGATCCGGGGTTTGGCCCACGCCTTCGCCGTTGATCCCGACCTCGCTGAGGCGATGCGCCAGCACCTGGTCGAGCCCAAGCTGACCGGAGCGCGACAACTGCTGGGGCGAGCCGCCGACCGCGAGGAGATAAAAGCCGACGTGCCTGCAGCCGACTTCATGCCGCACATGATGCTTGGCGCCGTGGTGGCCCGACGTCTGCTGGAGGACGTGGAGGCCGATGCCGCCTTCATGCACCGCTACATCGACGCGGTGGTGCTGGCGGCGCTCGGCACCAGTGCCAGCTGATCGCTGACCGTGCTGCGCGCCTTGCACTCCAGGTCCCGATAGTCCGGAGGACGCGACCAGCCCGGGACACGAACGGCAGGCGGATCCGCGGCGGCGCCCACTGTGTGTGGTCGGCAATCGGCTGCGCTGGCGAAACGAGACCCGGTGACCGTTCGGGTGCCGCGTCGTTCACAAGACGGCGGATCCTTGCTCACTGCCCGGAGGTTCGTCGCTTGGGGCCCGTACGGCCGGACGGACGGCATGCGGGCCCCATGATCGTTCTTGCGCGAAGGGATACTGCACCGGTGCGGTCTCGGTACGTCGCGCCGCATCCTGCTCCGCGTGCTGCGGCACACCCGCTACAAACCGCGCAATCCCCGTCAGCAACGCCTCGAAGGCCTCATTCGGGGCCGGCGACGGGTCTCCCGTGCGGGATCCCTTCACCGGTCCACCCCGGCTGACAGCGCCGCTTTCACCGTAGCCCCGAGTCGCTGCAAGATCTCCTGCTCGGCCCGCTCCCTTAAGGCGTTGCGCAGCACCTCGGCACGGAATGCCGCGGTCACCGCGGCTGTCGCGGTGCGGCTCCCGCACTCCGCATCTTCCTGGGCGTGTCTCACACCTCCCTCAACGAAGCTCCGGCCGGCGTGTTATCTGCCAAAGGGGTGATGAGCGTCTGATGTGCCGTACGCGACGGATCCAGAGGCTGAGTCCGTGGTTCGGTCTCTGAATGCCCAGTCGCGGCGCTTGCCGGTGGCGACGTTCCTCCGTCGCGCCGGTGGGGGCCCATCCGGTTGAGTGTCGAATATTGGGCATGCGTGCAAATGGGGCAAATTACCTCGCGGGGGTTGGTGAAGGGAAGCTGCCATGACGAAGAAGCAGAGCCAGGGGCGACAGGGTGAGGGTCCGATCCGGTTCAAGGGTGATGACCAGCACGGATGGTCTCAGGATGTGGATGCGACCCGTCAGGAGGAGAATCCGAGCGCGCATCGCTCCTTCCACCCGGACACCTACGCGCCGGGCGGGAAGAACCGCGAGCCGAGTCAGAAGGACATCGAGGACTCACTGGAGGGCACGCCGGTCGGAAACATCTCCCGCAGGGGTGAGGAGCGGTCTGGGAAGTCCGGCAAGAAGGGGATCCACGACACGGGGCCTCGTGGCCGCTCCGGGCGTCCCAGCGGGAGTGAGGACGCTTCGGAATCCACCGGGGTGGATCCGCAGGAGCCGTCGGCCGGGTCTTCGCGTGGGAAGAGGGAGAGGAATCCGTAGACCCTTCTGCGGCCGCCGTTGCAGCCAGCGGTGATGGCCGCACCGGCCGGAATCCACGGACGGAAACGCCGGCCGCCGGAATGTCACCCAGGTGTGCGCGCGATGCGGGTGATCGTGACGGTCACAGCGAGGGCTTCGGAATTCCCATGGGCTCGGAGGACCGGGATGAGGGACGCCCGGGTCCGGTCGTGGACCGTGCGGGCGACGTCCACGGCTCGGTGACCCTCGGCCAGGACGCAGCGCACCTCTACCCGCCAGCCGGAGTCGTCCGGGTCATGTACGACTCGGATGCCCGACAGCGGCGGGGTGAACCTGCTGTCTGCCGCACCTGGAACCGCGCGTGAGGCGGCTTGCGCGAGACGGCTGGCGAGGGTGGGCTGCAAGGCGACCACCCCGCGGACCGCCAGTGCGGCCTCAGCGGCGATCCGGCGAATGCCGGCAGGATCGCAGCCGGTCATGGGGCGCCGTCCGGACCACTGCGGGAGGCCGCTGAAGGGCTCGGCGACCAGGCTGCGTGGTGTACTTCGATTACTGTGACGTCGACCGCTGTCACCGACATGCCGAGGGTGTGGTCGGCGGTGTCCATTACCGAACGACGCACCAGTTCGGCCGTCTCGGGCAGAGCACGGTCCAGACCGGCAGCCAGGGTAATGGCCACGCGTACGCCGGTGCCCGGGCCGGCTCGCGTGATGCGGCAGCTGGCGGCGGTGACGCCGGGAACCGAGTCCGCTGCGCGCCGCAGCACGGTGGCCGCGGTGTGTTCGGCGATCCGCAGGGTGCGCGTGGGGTCGCCCAGGGGCAGCATCGCCCCCAGCCGTACCTCGTTCCGGACGATGTCCATGACGCGGGCGACGAGGTCTTGCGGGCTGGGTGGTTCCTGTTGCCGCAGGGCCGTCGTCGCCGCGTCCAGCGCGGCCAGTCCCTCGACGGCGTCGCGGCAGTAGGGGCAACCGGCGACGTGGGGGTCAGCGGACAGGCCCATATCCCGGGCCTGCTCCCAGGCGTGGCTGAGACTTCGCCCGCAGGTGAGCACCTCGTCGCCGGTATGCAGGCGGACCTCGTCGAGCGGGAGCCCGTCTGCCGACGCCTGCCGGCGGCCGGGGGCCGGAGGCCGGGGGTGATGGTCGTCTAGCGCCATGGGCCCAGTGCCTCCTTCAGGGTTCGTCGTGCTCGGTACAACCTCCCGCGAACCGTCTGCTCGGTGGCGCCGGTCACGTGGGCGATCTCCGCGTAGCGGAGCCCGTGCAGCTCCCGCAGGATCCAGCAGACCCGCTGCTGCGGTTCCAGCGCGCCGAGCGCGCCGGCCAGAGCGTCGGTGAGGGCGTCCTGTTCGGCTGCCCGCGCGGGCGAGCTGCGCATACCGGGGGCGGCGGGTTCGGCCACCGAGTTCAACGGTACCGGCGACGGCCGGTGGCGCAGGGAGTTCAGGCAGCGGTTGACGGTGATGCGGTACATCCAGGTCCTGAACGCCGAGGCGTGCCGGAATTCGGGCAGGCGCCGCCAGGCGCTGATGAACGCGTCCTGGACGGCGTCCTCGGCGTCCTGCAGGTTGCCCAGCGTGTGGAAGGCCAGGGCGAGCAGAGGGCGGCTGTGCCGCCGCACCAGGATCGCGAAGGCTTCCTCGTCGCCTTCGCCGGCCCGGGTCGCCAGCAGATCGTCCGGCGCGGACGGCAGGCCGCCGGCCGGGCCTGGGGGAGGGGGACCCGGCGGTGAGCCGGGTCGGGCTGCTCGGTGCGCGGAGGGGCCGGCGCTGTACGTCATGACCGCACCTCCTCCCTGCGTTACGCGTTCCCGACTTCACAGGGGTGATGCCGGTTCGCGCATATGCGTGACGAATTGCCTGCCGGATGTGTCCAAGACTGTGACGGGCGCCGTACCGGTGCCCGCAGCAACTGATCGAGGCGACTGCCATGACGGACACCGCAGACCGTTCCTCCACCGGGCAGAACGGCTCCACCGGGACCGGCACCATGCTGAAGGGGCCGACCGGCGCGGACACCTCCCCCGAAACGCGGGGCAAGACCACCATCGCCAACGGCGTCGTGGCCAAGATCGCGGGGACTGCCGCCCGCGAGGTACCCGGGATCCACAACCTCGGCGCGGGCATGGCCCGAGCCATGGGTGCAATGCGCGAACGCGTCCCCGGCGGCGGGACCAGCGGCGTCACCCGCGGAGTGAAGGTCGAAGTGGGCGAGAGCCAGGCCGCGCTCGACCTCGATGTCGTCGTCGACTACGGCTACGCCATCCCCGATGTGGCAGCAGAGGTCCGCGTCAGCGTCATTTCCGCCGTGGAACGCATGACCGGTCTTGAGGTCGTCGAGGTGAACCTCGTCGTCGACGACGTGAACCTGCCCGACGAGGAAGACGAAGTCGAGCCGGCCGAAGGCCGCGTCCAATGACCACCGGCAGCGGGCGGCGCTCCCCTCCCACCGGGGAGGACGGAGCGCACCGGCGGCGGCAGCGAACGCCCCGTGGGACAGGTGAGTGAGCGATGAATACAGCAACAGTGGGTCTGGCAGCCGGAATGGCACTGGGATTCGCCGGCTACTTCGGCGGCTTCTGGGCCTTCCTCCTGGTAGCAGTCCTGGGCGCGGTGGGCCTGGTCGTCGGTCTCGTCCTGCAGGGCGACGCCGACGTGTTCACCCGGCGGCAACGGGACGAGTTCACCCGGCGGCAGCGGTGAGCACCACCACCCACAGCGCCGCGGCATCCGAGCACCCCCGCGGCAGGTATCGGGGCGACGGGCAGAGCCCCCTGCCGCCCGCCGCGCGTGGTGCGACGGTGATACCCGACCGGGTCGTGGCCCGCATCGCGGCAAGAGTGGCACGCACAGCCCTGCACCGGCTCACTGGCCCGGCCCATGCCGCGCTGACCGTATCCGGCGCTCGCGCGACCACGTACGGCGGGACGGCGCAGCTGGCGGTGTCGGTGGACCTTCCATACCCCGCTGACATCGCCGTCACCTGCCGGCAACTGCAACGCGAGATCGCCGAACGGGTCGCCCAGCTGACCGGCCTGGACGTCCGCGACGTCACGCTGACCATTCGGCGCCTGGCCACCGCCGGCGGACCGGACCGCGTTCAGTGACCCCCGCTGCCCCAGTGCCGCCACCGCACGACCCGCCGAGCATCTCGCACTGACGAAGGACGCCACCATGACCATCCCATCCGGCCTCGCCCCGCACGGTCGTCACGACCAGCAGCCCCAAACCGAGGAAGCCGCAGACTCGGGCCGCCCCGACGTCCGCGCTCCCGCGACCAGGCCGCCGCCGCGTGACGGCCGGGGGCCCAGGTCCCCCCGCCTGTGGTCGGCACGCCGCATCCCAGCCGCCCTGGTGGCTCTGGTGGCACTCTGCGCCTTCGCAGTGGCGCTGTACGACGTGATCGCGGTGCGCGCCGGACATCGCGCCGGGGCGTGGCGCACACGCCTCGCCGACGAGATGGCAAGCCGCCCGGTCGACGACCTGTGGCTGCTGCTCGGCGCCGCTGTTGCCGTCGTCCTCGGCCTGTGGCTGCTCGTCCTCGCGCTCACCCCCGGCCTGCGCCGACTGCTGCCGCTGCGGGCACCCGACGGCTGTGCCGGGCTTCGGGCGTGGCTGGACCGCCGGGGAGCCGAACTGATCCTGCGCGACGCCGCGATGCGGGTTCCCGGCGTCGGCCGAGCCCGGGTCCGGGTCGGACGCCGCCGCGTCATCGCACGCGCGGACGTCCGCTTCCGCGACCCGGCGACCGTCCGCGACGACCTCGGCAAGGCATTGGAGGACCAGTGCCGCCAGCTCGCTCTGGCGCATGCCCCACGGCTGGCGATCCGTATACGACACCACACCCGTTGACCCCGCCCCGGGAGCGCGCCATGAACGGCCGAACCGTGCTCAACCGCCTCCTCCTGGCCATCAGTGGCCTGGTGCTGCTGGGTGGCGGTTTGCTGATCCTCACCGCCGGACTGGACTTCTACCGCCGGCTTCACCTCGTCCCGCCCGCCGACTGGCCGCTGACCACGCACAACGACGTCCTGCTCAGCGACGCCGACCGTATCCGCTGGAGCGACCAAGGCTGGTGGTGGTGGCCCGCCGTCATCGCCGGCCTCACCCTGGCAACCGTCCTGGCCGCCCTGTGGCTGCTCACCCAGGTGCGTCGCCACCGGCCCGGGTCAGTACACCTGGGCGGAACCCCTCCGCCCGAAGGCGTCGATCTGCGCGGCAGCGCCCTCAGTGACGCCGTCAGCGCCGAAGCCGGTGCCCTGACCGACGTCGAGCACGCGAGCGCCCACATCACCGGACGCCCCGCGCACCCCCGACTCCACGTGGCGCTCACGCTGACCGATCACGGCGCGCCCGCCCCTGTCCTGCAGGCGCTGTGTCACGGTCCCGTGGCGAAGGCACGCGACTGCACCGGGTTGACCGACCTGCCCACCCGGGCGCGCTTCGACGTCGGCCGGCACCAAGCGCGCCGCGTCGAATAGAGCGCCGTCATCCGGTGCCCTGAGTACGTGAACGGCGCTGCCGAGGCGGCCCGCCGTATGTCTTGTGCGGGTCAGGGACGCGGGGGGACGCGTAGGGCGAGGAGAGCGGTGTCGTCGCTGGCCCAGTCCGCGGTGTGCTCGGCGATGAGGTCGCCGAGGTGGGTGACGATGCCCTGCGCATCCATTTTCCGGCAGTCGGCGAGGGCGGCGGCCAAGGCGTCTTCGCCGAACTGCGGCCGGGCACCGGAAGAGTCCGTGCGGCGGGCGCGGGCCTCGGTGGCGCCATCGGTGTAGAAGAGCAGGGCGTCTCCGGGGGCGAGTCGGAAGGGGACGTCGGTGAGGTTCACGTCGGCGAGGACGCCGAGCAGGCTTCCGCGCCGGCCGACCTCTTGGACGCGGCCGTTGGCGCGGCGGATCAGGGCCGGGGGGTGTCCCGCGGTGCACAGCCGCCCCGCGACGCCCGCGGGTGTGGTGCGGAAGGTGGTGTACACGGCGGTCAGGAACCGTTCACCCTGGCGCTGCTCGATGAGGGCGGAGTTGAGGTGTGCGAGGACGGAGGCGGGGGAGATGTGCTGGGTGGCCTCGGCGCGCAGGGTGTACCGGGCCAGGGCGGTGACCTTGGCCGCTTCGGTGCCCTTCCCGCACACGTCGCCCATCACGGTGCACCACCAGGGTCCCTTGGCGTGGAACAGGTCGTAGAAGTCGCCCACCACCGTGCTGCCGCCGGCTGCGGGCAGATAGGTGGCGGCCGTCTCCAGGCCGGGCACCTTCTGCAGTACCGGCGGCAGCAGGCTGTCCTGGAGGCTGCGGGCCAGGGCGTTGGCGGTCTCCAGGGCGTCCTGGGCGGTGGTCAGCGAGGTGCGGAGGTTGATCTCATTGCTGACGGCGCGGGCCATCGTGCCCAGCGCGCTCAGTTCCTCGGGCCGCCAGACGCGCGGATTCTCATCGACCACGCACATGCTGCCGAGGACCTCCCCGCCCGGGGCGAGGATCGGGTGCCCCGCCCAGGCCCCGATCTTCATCCGTGTGACCGACGGATGACCGCTCGTACGGGGGTCGGCAGCGGCGTCCTCGACCACGAACGGGTCCCCGCCCAGGCCGACAAGGAAGGAGCAGAAACTCTCCCCGACCGGATTCTGCCGCTCCGCAGCCTCCTCGGCGTCCACCCCGGCACAGGACAGCCAGAATGATCGGCGCTCGTCGACCAGCGTGATGAAGGCGCGGCCACAACCGGTCACCGTGGCCGCCAGTTGGGCGATGTCGTCGAAAGCAGCCTCCGGGCCGGTGTCCAGCAACCCGGTCGCCTCCAGCGCCGCGAGCCGCCGTCGATCGGACAGTGCCGCAGGCAGGCCATCGGGCCGCAACCCGCCAGGGAACGCTATGCCCTCGTGCATACCCTTCCCTTCCGCCAAGACTGCTTCCGGTAGATCAGACGGCGCCGGAATGAACTCAGGCCGTCATCGGAACACTTGACAACGGTAGTCACCAGGGGTGCCGCCATTCGACGTTCGAAGAAGGACCGCCCAAAAGAGTCCCGCGGCTCAGAACGTCCCGTGCCAGGGAGGTTACGGAAGACGAACTGCTGCTACGGGGCGTCGGTGCGGCCGTATCGAGGTTCGCGTTCATCCCTTCGGACAGAGACAGGTTGATGACGCGGCGAGTACGGATGAGCGCAGGCGAGCCGGGCGCGTACTGCTGGCCCCTCGCTTGAACCTGACCCTCTCGACTGCCTGCGGGTCAGCTCGCTTTCGCCCGCTCGCCGACGTTGCTTTCCACGGCGTCGGCCAGCCTGCCGAGCATGCTGCGGTGCCGGAGCTGGATCAGTGCGTCAAGCGCCGCATTGTGCAGGAACCCGCCAGGGCCGCGCAGCGGATGTTCGTCGAGGATGATCAGGGTGTCCTCCCCCCACGGGCGGAGCTCGATCGCGATGCGAGCGGTGCCGAGCCACCCGGCATCGGCTTCCAGTTCCAGTTGTCGGGGCGGCCGGCAGATGCGCACAATCGGCTTTCCCTCCGCCACCAGGGGTCCCACGTTCACGCCGTACTCGATACAAGACCCGACGTGCGGCCACTGGCCGTCGCTTTGATGGGAATGCGAGGGGCCAACGACCCACTCGCCGTAGCGCGAACCGTCGGCGAGGACGGCCCACACCTCCTCTGGAGATCCGCCCACCAAACGGTGCTGTACGGCCATGAACTCCTCCCGTAGGGCTCGTCACTGCTGGTCAGCGGGCCCGAGGGTCCACTCCTGCGTGAAGGCGTACACCCAAGTGCTGTCAGCGCGGCCTCGGCCGGGGCACGCGAGTGGGGGCAACGCTGCAGTCAGCGTGCACCCGCCCCGTTGGGGCCCGGGCCTCATGGGGAACTCACACGCCCCCGGCCGGACACTTTCCACGCTACGCTCCACGCGCCCCGCCGCGCACGCCGGGAACCGCAGGTCAAACGATGGTGGAGGGGCGGCCCCCTGAGTTCCTGGAACTCCTGTGGTTCGCCGGCATCCGTCCCGACTCGCAAGGTCGTGGTGGGCGACTCGAGCGGACCCGGTGGCAGCGTGCTGCCGGGCGCCGCCCGACCGCCCGAGGCGGTTATACGGCAGCCAGGGCGATCGCCACGTAGTGGGTCGTGAAAGCGGCCAGGGTGAAGGTGTGGAAGACCTCGTGGAATCCGAACCAGCGCGGAGAGGGGTCGGGTCGCTTCGTTCCGTACACCACTGCGCCTGCGGTGTAGAGAAGCCCGCCGGCGACGATCAGGGTCACCACGGCCACCCCGCCGACGTGCATGAAGTCCGGCAGGAAAAAGACGGCGGACCAGCCCAGTGCAAGGTAGCAAGGGGTGTAGAGCCAGCGGGGGGCTCCCACCCACAACACCCGGAAGACGACTCCGGCCAGGGCACCGGTCCATACCAGCCCCAGCAGCACGGCTCGCCTGTGCTGGGGAAGCAGGAGCACGGTCAGGGGTGTGTAGGTGCCGGCGATGATCACAAAGATGTTCGCGTGGTCCATACGCCGCAGGACCGCCTCCCCGCGAGGGCCCCACGTGCCGCGATGGTAGACCGCGCTGGTGCCGAAGAGCAGCCACGCGGAGGCGGAGTAGATGCCGCAGGCGAGCGCCGTCTGGGGTGTGCGTGCGAGGCAGATGAGGGTGATGCCGGCGATCAGCGAGGCGGGGAACATTCCGGCGTGCAACCAGCCGCGGAGCCTCGGTTTCAGCGGCTCCATCGCCTCGGCGACAGCATCCACCATGTTGCCGACCTGGTGGGCGGCTCCTGCGGCTCCGTATCTTGCTGCCTCGGCGAGGCCGTTCGCGTGTTCGTGCGTTCCGTTTGCGGTGTGACCAGGAACTTTACCGGTGGGCCTGGCGCGGGCCGTGAAGTCCGGCTGGCCCTGGGGCCGCTGGGCGTCATTTGCGCGCATACACCCATGCTAGGGGCCCGTCCACGTCGGCGCGTGAGACCGGCACGGCGACACGAACCGCGGACGGCCTGCGTCGATCATGTGGCGTAATCAGTTCGGCATCGCGCCGAGGGGCTGCGGAGGCTCCTTCTCGTTCTGCTCCCCGCATGCGTCCGCTGACGTCACCACCCAGACTTGAAAGAGCGGAACTCACAGCGCGGCCAGTGCCCGCTACCCCTTTCGGCCGCTTCGCCGATGCGAGGGAGCCCCCCCCCCACCTTTTCGGGCCGGTGGGCGTCAGTCGGAGCGTCTGCTCGGCAGTCTGTTCGAAGGGAAATCTGATGGCTGATGTACCCAAGATCGCTCTTGCCGCCGCGGTTCTCGGCGGATATGTCCTTGGCCGGACGAAGAAGGGGCGGGTCGCCTTCGGGATGGCGACCTACCTGGCCGGCCGTCGGTTCGGGTTGGAACCGCAACAGCTGCTGACGGAGGGGGTCAAGAGGTTGCGCGAGCTTCCCCAGTTCGCCGACCTCAACGAGCAGCTCCGCGGCGAGGCCCTCGAAGCAGGGCGCAAGGCGCTGAGCGCAGTGGCCGACCGCAAACTCGCCGATCTGGCCGACTCCTTGCACCAGCGCACCGAGCGCATAGGCAAGGGCAAGGAAAAGCCGAAGGAGGAAGAGCCCGAAGGAGAGGGGGAGGAACCCGAGGGCGAGTACGAAGAGGACGAGGAAGAAGAAGAGCCGGAGGACGAGTACGAGGAAGAGGAGGAGCCGGAGGAGGAAGAGCCCGAAGGAGAGGGGGAGGGAGCCGAGGGCGAGTACGAAGAGGACGAGGAAGAAGAACCTGAAGAGGAGCCGAGGGAGGAAGAAGAAGAGCCGGAAGAAGAGGAAGAGCCGGAAAAGCCCGCGCCCCGGCGGCGTCGCGCAGCACGGAAGCCGGACGAGGACCACGACGGGGGCGCCCGGCGCGCTCGCGGACGTGAGCGTCGTCCTGAGAAGGCCACTGCTCGCAAGGCACCTGCCAAGAAGGCGGCTCCCGCGAAGAAGACGGCGGCCAAGAAGACGGCTCCCGCGAAGAAGTCGGCTCCCGCGAAGAAGACGGCGGCCAAGAAGACGACAGCTCCCGCGAAGAAGACATCAGCGGCGAGGAAGTCCACGGCTCCGCCGAAGAAGACCGCCGCGAAGAAGACGGCAGCCAAGAAGACGGCAGCCAAGAAGACGACGGCAAGTAAGGCATCCCCACGGCGGCGGAGGTAGACCCATGGTCGACACGGCACCTGACACCGGAAGCGAGCAGGGCTCGGGGCTGGACCAGTTGCGCGGTGCGTTCAAGGGCTTCCTGGGCGCCCAGGTGGAGCACCTGGCGGGCAAGGCCGGCGACAAACTGGGTGACATCACCAGTGGCCTCACGGGTGTGGCGGAGAGCGGCGGCGTCCTCCCCAAGGCGGGTCTGCGGATGCTCCAAGGCGATTCGCCGATCAAGGCGTTGATCGGCGAGAAGGCGAAGAGCGTGAAGGACAACGTCGTCGACAAGGTCAAGGGGGTGTTCGGCGGCGGAGGCGGCAAGGGCCGCAAGTCCGGCACTACCAAGGTCATGAACATGGTCGAAGTGCTGGATGTAGGTGTGCCGCTGCGTTTCGCCTACGACCACTGGACTCAGTACGAGAAGTTCAGCAGTTTCACCAAGGGCGTCCGCAGTGCGTCACGGGGCAAGGAGGCGGACAGTGACTGGAAGGTCAAGGTGGGCCCGTCGACCCGCGGGTGGAAGGCCACGACGCAGGAACAGGTGCCGGACGAGCGCATCGTGTGGACCTCGGAGGGCGCCAAGGGCACCACGCGGGGCTGCGTCAGCTTCCACGAACTGGCGCCCAGCCTCACTCGGATTGTGCTCGTGGTCGAGTACTACCCCTCCGGCCTTTTCGAGAAGACCGGAAACATCTGGCGTGCCCAAGGGCGGCGTCTGCGTCTCGATTTCAAGCACTTCCAGCGTTACGTGACCCTGACCAACGAGGAAGCGGACGGCTGGCGCGGCGAAATTCGCGACGGTGAGGTGGTCCGTACCCACGAGGAAGCCATCGAGGAAGAGGAACAGGCCGCCGAAGAGGAGGAAGGTCCGGAGGGGGCCGGCGAGTACGACGAGGAAGGCGAGTACCCCGAGGACGAAGAGGGCGAAGAGGGAGAGGAAGAGGAAGGGGAAGAAGAGGGCGAGTACCCCGAGGACGAAGAGGAAGAAGAGGGCGAGTACCCCGAGGAAGAAGAGGGCGAGTACCCCGAGGACGAAGAGGAAGAGGAAGGCGAGTACCCCGAGGACGAAGAGGAAGAGGAAGGCGAGTACCCCGAGGACGAAGAGGGCGATGAGGAAGAGGGCGAGGAGGACGAAGAGCAGAGCGCGTGATCGCTCCTCCTGGCGGGCGCGGCAGTCGCGGGCATCCTTGAATGTGATCGTCGAGCCGGACCCGGCGGCCGCCACTCCCCGACGGCGGGTACACGGTCAGGCGGCATGCCACGAGGCCAGCCTGGCTGTGCCGGGGGCGAGGTGAATCCTGGAATGCGGCTTCGCACATGTGGAGACACGGCCCCGGAGCGAACTCGCCCCCCGCGTCACCAGACCGCTGGGCCGCCGCGCCACTCGACCAGGTTCGAATCGGAGTGGTCGCACGCCGTGCGTGGGCAGTCGAAGGGAGGACGAGCGGGACCTTGCCGCACGTGCCAAGCGTCATGACTCTCTGGACATCAAGCCCCTGCCGAGCGGCGTCCGTGACCGCTACGCGCGGGACTGGGCCAGCGTGCAAGAAGAGTTCGTTGACCGACCAGAGGGTGCCGTCCACGACGCCGACAGCCTGGTGGGCTCCCTGATGCGCGAGCGCGGCTACCCGACCGAGGACTTTGAACAGCAGGTCAAAGACCTGTCGGTGGAGCACTACCGGGCCGCCCATGAAGTCAACGGTCTCAGCATCCGGCACCAGGCCACGACCGAACAGCTGCGCGGCGCGCTGGTCCACTACCGCGCCCTGTTCGACGAACTGCTCACCGACGGCGGTGAGCGGTACCACGCCCGGGCCTGACAGGGTCCGCACCGGCACAGCACATCGAAAGGCGGAGCAAACATGGAACGCGAACGCGCCTCCCGTACGAGCGGCCTGGTCACCGAAGACCTCGCCGGGACCCACGCACCCTCCGGCCCCCCGCAGGAGCGCCGGGACGCAGCGTCCAAGGCACCTGCCTACCCCGGTGAGAGCACCACACGGGCCGGCGAACCGCCCCCCGACGACGTGGCCGGCGCTCCAGCACAGGACGCAACCGCGGATGAAACCCCGCAACTCCTGAACCCGCAGGACCAGGAGAACTTCCGCGACCGTTGGCGGCAGATCCAGGGCGAGTTCGTCGACGAACCGCGCGATGCCGTGCACTCCGCCGACGAACTGGTCGCCGACGTCATGCAGAAGCTGACAGCGACGTTCGCCGAACACAAACAGGGCTTGGAAGGCCAATGGACCCGTGGCGAACAGGTGAACACCGAGGACCTACGCACCGCACTCCGGCGCTACCGGTCCTTCTTCAACCGCCTGCTCACTACCTGAACCCCACCACTTGACGCCGCCCGCCGCGGCCGCAGGGTTGCCGCTCAGGTCAACCCCCTTCCTCCTTCAACAGGTCGCGCCGCTTCCTGGAAGTCCTCCCCCCGGCGTCTTCAGCGTGCCGCCAGCGTGGATGCGTCGCATCCTGGAGGTGCGGTCCCGCCGTTCCTCGCGCAGGGCTACGCCCGGCGGGGCCGCGCTATTGCCACCTCTGACCTGGTCTTTTCCGAATTTGCAGCCGCAGCGGGGACGCGTACCGCTGAAGGTGCCTGTCCCGCCGGAACGCATCTGGTCGTCCATGATGTGGGTGCCACGTCTGGCCGGGTGGGCCTGCAATGGTTGCGGTCCCGCCGCGATCGCGCCGTCGAACTCCACGCGGGTCTGCAGTACGGACTGCCACCACTCCCAGGTCCAGCGGCGCAAGGTCGGGGAGTCGGCGTCGGCCTCGTCCTTCTTCCGTCCCCGTCGCGCACAGCGGGCGGGGCCGCTTTGCCCAGCCGGTCGTGCGGGCTTTGGCGAAGCGGGCGGGGGGCGCGTTCTTCGGTTGGCGTTGCGTAGAGAACGAGGTTGCGTTCGTAGCGGCGCGCCGCGCGATTGTAGGGACCGGCGCACGTGATCAAAGCCAGCCGGTGGGGGCCTGCACGTGTAAAGAGGTCACGTGGCAGGTGCTCCTGCTGGTAGGTGCGTCGGGCGGTGACCCGATAGGTACGTGCCTTGGTGTCGGCTCCTGTCACTGTGATGGGACCTCCCACGGGTATGTCGTACAGTGCGGCGAAGGGCCCCACCCCGTCTTTGCGGTTGTCGACATGGCCCGCGATCAAGACTGTGCCGGTCGCCGCGCCCACCGCGGCCCCTAGTGCCCACCATCCGCCCGTGTGGAGGTTTTCAGGCAGGTCAAGAGCACCGTCGGCCCGGGCGGCGACAGGTACGACGGCCGCATCGAGACCGGCTGGGCCATGGATGCGGGTTGGTGGCGACGCCTCTTGGTCGTCAAAGGCGGCTCGGTGCACGCTGGCGGGCAGAGTGCCCGTGTCGGTGACGCCCAGCTGTGGCGTGCTCCACGTCAGCCAGCCGGCGACCGCCGTGCTTAGACCGCAGAGTGTCATGAGAGCGGCGGCCGACCGGTGGCGTTCCACGGGTTCTAGCTCTTTCCGGCCGTTCGGCGGCGGATGCGCAGGAGCCAGGCCGCTCCGCTGGCGGTGAGAAGTGCGCCTCCTGCCATGCCGGCCATCCCCGCGGTGGCGGCCGAGCCTTGCGCAGCGGCGAGCTGGCCGCCGGATCCAGCGTGGACCGTGCCGGTGCCCGAGGCGGCGTGGCAGGCGCCGCCGCTGACCATTTCCAGGTGCATTGCCACCACCGGACGGGCGCTACGGGCGGCTGCCACCACTTCGGCGTTGCTCCCCGCCTTGATTTCCTGGTCGATCAAGGCGAGGGTCTTGCGGTGCGCGACGTCCTGGGTGCTGAGCCATGCCGCGTCGTAGGCGGGGCTGCCCGCCTTCGCCTGCACCGCGCCCAGCTCCTTGTTTTGCTCGGTGGATGGCGACATCGGCAGCGTCACGTTCAGCTTGCTCGCGAGCATTTTCACATCCGCGTCGAGCTTGCTGTGGTCTTGGACGAGCACGTCGCCAACTTGCTTCACGCACTCGCTCGTCGCGTGATTCCGTGCGTCGTTCCCAGCCGCGATCTCGGCGAGGTTCCCTTGGTGGGCCTGCGCCATGAACGTTGCGTCCTGGTCGGTCAGTCCTGCGGCGAACGCTTGGGGCGTTGCTATGCCGGACAGTGCCGCCGCCGCCACGGCGGCAGCAAGCAGTCGTGTACGCATCGGTACTGCTCCCTTCGAACCGATGGGCCTGCAATGCGGCACCACACCGGTGGTCAGAACGGGGCACATGGCACAGCGCCCCGGACAGATGGCTGCCACCCCGGCGACCAGCTGTACCGACAAAGTCCGGTAGGTCACCCGTCGAGCCGATATGCCATGCACCGGCGATGAATGACGCTCGGCCGCATCGCCGGGTCTGGCAATCGCACGTTTCGGTAATCGGTGGTGGCGTGTGTCGGCAGGGCCGTCGCGCCGGCCGGCCGGCTGGGCGGGCCGCCGTTGGAGGACCTGACCGGCGAGATCGGCGGTCCCAGCGTGGGCGTAGCGTGAAAGGGTATGCACGGGGTGAGGTCGTTGAACGCCTCGAACCGCTGCTGGACGCATTGGCCGGGGTCGACGTCGGGCTGCTGGAGGCGCTGAATGGCGCGTCGTCCAGACCGGGCGGTTGCTGCTGCGGGAAGGGCACGAGACCCCCGGTCGATGGTGAGGTCGTCGAGCGTCGTGCCTGGCCGAAAAGCGACGGGACTCGGATGCCTGAGTCCGGGTAGGCGGATACGTGGAATGACCGGAAAAATGGGAGATGGTCTGGATGTCCCGCACGCAATCCGGCATCGAGCAGCACCCCGATCTGCTTGAACTTCGCGCCGATTACGAGCGTGCGACCGCGACCAATCGCGGTCAGGCCATTGAGGCCATGGGCCTGCTCACTGGCACCTATCTGGCCGCTTCACCGTGGATCGCGGGCTTCAACGCTCTGTTGGGTTTCAACGCGCTGTCGACGATCGCCGTCAACAACCTCATAGCCGGTATCGCTTACGCCCTGCTCATGGGAGGCGTGGGACGAGGCTTCGAACGCACTCACTCCAAGGCGTGGGCGGCGGCCATCATCGCCCTGTGGACGATCATCTCGCCCTGGTGCGTCGGGGGAGATGTCAGCACCTGGCGTACCATCACAAACAATGTGATCGTCGGTGTGATTGGCCTGATACTCGCCCTCGCTGCGGCAGCAACGCGTCCCGGCGATGCCCGCTCCCGGGAGCACGGCATGTCACACACCCCTGGAGGCATGAGGCGCGGCTGACACTGAACGGCCGGCGCGGGTCCGTCTGCCGGTTCGATCGGCCTGGACGTACCGTACCCGCCAGCGCGTCTGGGGGGATAGGCGGTCCTCAAGCCTTGCGCCCAGTATCGCATCCGCCTGACCACGGCCGCCCGTCAGACAGCGCACACGGGGTGAAGGGCTACCCCTGGCCATGGGCGGGAGACGGAGGTCTGGGCGGAGCCGCCTCACCAGGATGCGGCCCGCCGGACCGATGGGCAGGCTGGACGAGCGGGGCACCGAGTGATCGTGATGCCGCCCTCGGACACCGGCGGCGGCTCGTGCGCGCCGTCAATGCGACGCGGCGTCGTACTCGTCGAGGGCGGCGAGGACTTCGGCAGGCAGGCTGCTCTTCGAGCGTCTGAGAGCGGCGACGATTCGTGCTGCCCGGGCGTCCTCGTCGGCGTCCTCGCGTGCGATGTCGCGCATACTGTGCAGGTCGCGGACGCCCTGGGCGCCGGTCGGATGGTCGATCCCTGCCTCGTGCAGCACCTCGTCGACGGCGTCGAGCTCGGCGCGCAGCTGCTCGATCTCGGCCCGCCGGGCGTCTGGGGTGCGCAGCGCGTCGACGATAGCGACGAACGTGGCGAGGTGCTCGTCGGCGATGCCGAGGCAGTCGGCGGCCTCTTCGGCTGTCATGTGCGGCATGCGGGAATCCTCTCGCGCCGGCGCCCCGCCCGGCGGGGAGTCCATGGTGCACGGACGAGCGCATCGTGTGGACCTCGGAGGGCGCCAAGGGCACCACGCGGGGCTGCGTCAGCTTCCACGAACTGGCGCCCAGCCTCACTCGGATTGTGCTCGTGGTCGAGTACTACCCCTCCGGCCTTTTCGAGAAGACCGGAAACATCTGGCGTGCCCAAGGGCGGCGTCTGCGTCTCGATTTCAAGCACTTCCAGCGTTACGTGACCCTGACCAACGAGGAAGCGGACGGCTGGCGCGGCGAAATTCGCGACGGTGAGGTGGTCCGTACCCACGAGGAAGCCATCGAGGAAGAGCAACAGGCCGCCGAAGAAGAGGAAGACGTCGAGGAAGACGACACTTCCGCTGACGACGAATACGCCGACGAGGAAGACACAGAGGACGAGTACCCCGAAGGCGAGGGGGAGGAATACGGCGAAGACGAAGAGGACGGAGAGGAGGAAGACGAAGGGGGGAGCCGGTGACCGCCGGCTGCGCGTCACGACGGTGCGGGCAGCGCGTCGTGGAAGTGCCAGGAGACAGCGGTGGCGGTGGTCAGGGGCGGGGGTTGTGCCGGGCAATCCTGGCGTTCAGGGCGGTGGCGAACCAGCACCATGCGGAGTAGGGCAGGAGCGCGGCCGCCGCGTGCCGGTCGGTACGGGATGTGATGCGAATGAGGTGGAGGGTGCTGGCGTCCAGTAGCAGGGTGCCCGCCAAGCCGGCCCGGGGGCTGCGGGCGGCGAAGAAGAGCCAGCTCCAGGCCGCGTTCAGCGACAGGTTCATCGTCAGCGCGGCCACCAGTTGGGTACGTTCTCGCTCGCCGGCCTGGTTCCAGGAACGGCCCGCGGACCACGCGATGGTCGCGTACAGGGGTGTCCAGACGGCGCCGAACGCCCAGGACGGCGGCTGCCACCGCGGTGTGGCCAGTCCCCGGTACCAGGCGCTGTTCGCGTCGACCGCCGCAGCGCCCACTGCTGCAGCGGCGGCCACCGCCATCGCGGCACCGGCGTAGGAGTGCCACCGCAGCCGGGTCACGGAGCCAGGCTTTCGTCGCCGTCGGCCAACGCGACCGTGTCGTTCCACGTGCGGTCGCCCGCCGCGTTCGCTGATCAGCCTCACACCCACGATCCTTCCCTTGTCGACCCACGGCGGCGGGGCCGGCTTGGTTGCCCGGGGGGTGGACAAACATGGCCCCGTACCCGCCGCGCCCGGAAACAGAGAACGGGCACGCACACCAACCGTAAACCAGAGGCTGTGCGCCGCCGGGGGCCTCGACGGCGCATGCCCGATGCTGTCCTCTCGCCTTGCCGGCAGCGACGGTGTGCCCTGTACGTCGACCTCGACGTTCTCCTCATTCGGCTAAAGGTTGATTTTAGGCATTTGATACGGTTAGACGCCTTGGAGGGGAACACTCGGTCGCCGACTGAGGGGGCATTGGCCGGCCGCACTCCACGCGGCAGGAGGGGCCATGGATCCATGGCTGGTCTGGCTCATCGCCGCGGCGGTATTGGCCGTGGCGGAGATCTTCACGCTCACTGCCGCACTGGGGCTGCTGAGTGGGGCTGCGTTGGTCACGGCGGGATTCGCGGCGGCCGGACTTCCGCTGCCCTGGCAGTTCCTGGTGTTCACCATCGTCGCTGCGAGCACCGTCTTGTTCGTCCGTCCCGTCGTGCTCCGCCACCTGAACCAGCCCCAGGCGCAGCGATTCGGCGTAGACGCACTGGTGGGCAGGAGCGCCTATGTCGTCTCAGAGGTGACAGGCATGGGCGGCAGGGTCCGTATAGGCGGCGAGGAATGGACGGCCCGCGCCTATGACGAGACGCTGGTGATTCCTCCGGGAACGACCGTCGATGTCATCGAGATCAGCGGCGCCACCGCACTCGTCTACCCCCGGGAGTGAACCATGGAGTCGGCGCTCCTCGTCGTCGGACTGATCGTCGCGCTCTTCGCCGTCTTCACCGTGTTGCGGGCGGTACGCATCGTGCCCCAGGCCCGCGCTCGCAATGTCGAACGGCTCGGCCGCTACCACCGCACTTTGAAACCCGGCCTCAACGTCGTCATCCCCTACATCGACCGTGTCTATCCGGTGATCGACCTGCGAGAACAGGTCGTGTCCTTCCAGCCACAACCGGTGATCACCGAGGACAACCTGGTCGTGGAGATCGACACCGTCCTGTACTTCCAGGTCACCGACCCGCGGGCGGCCGCCTATGAGATCGCGAACTACCTTCAGGCTGTCGAGCAGCTCACCGTCACCACGTTGCGTAACGTCGTCGGGTCCATGGACCTGGAAAAGGCTCTCACCTCGCGCGACACCATCAACAACCAGCTCCGTGGTGTGCTGGACGAGGCCACCGGCAAATGGGGGCTGAGAGTCAACCGGGTGGAGATCAAGGCCATCGACCCGCCGCAGTCCATCAAGGACGCGATGGAGAAGCAGATGCGGGCCGAGCGGGACAAGCGGGCCGCGATTCTGGGGGCCGAAGGACAACGCCAATCGCAGATACTCACCGCCGAAGGCGACAAGCAGGCCGCTGTCCTGCGCGCGGAGGGCAACCGCACAGCCGAGATCCTCAGGGCCGAGGGCCAGTCACGGGCCATCGACGAGGTGTTCCAGGCCGTGCACCGCAACGACCCCGACCCCAAGCTGCTCGCGTACCAGTACATGCAGATGCTGCCCCAGCTCGCACAAGGCGCGGGCAGCACGTTCTGGGTGATCCCCAGCGAGGTCACCTCCGCACTCGAGGGTGTGTCCCGCGCGTTCAGCGAGGTGCTGCCCCAGTCGCCGGCCACCCGCGAGAAATCCTCGGACGACAGGGCTGCCCAGGCCGCCGACGACGCGGCGCAGGCCGCACAGGCCGCTGCCGAGGCCCTCGCCGACGCGGCCGAGGCCGACGGCGCGCATTGATGGAGCAGCGGGCAGCCGCTGGCACCTCACCAGGCCGCGGGACGGCGCAAGCCCTCAGCCGGGAGCAGGCTCAGGCGTGCGCAGGGCCAGGAAGGCGACGTCGTCGTCGTTGTCCTGGGGCCGGACGCGATCCAGCAGTGAGTCGCTGAACGAGTCCAGGGGACGCCGGGCCAGGGAAGCGGCGTGCTTGCGGAGCTGGTCCAGGCCGTCGTCGATGGAGTGCCGTGGAGACTCGACCAGTCCGTCGGTGTAAAGCACGAGGGTGGCCCGCGGGGGCAGGGTGACGACGGCGTCGTCGCGGGGTCTGGTGGAGCCCGTGCCGAGCAGGATGCCGTGTCCCTCAGCGAGGAAGCGGGTCCGGCCGTCGTGGTTCACCAGCAGTGGCGGCGGGTGGCCGGCATTGGTCCACCGCAGTCTCCACAGCCCGTCATCCGCACTGGTGAGCCGCGCGAGGATCATGGTGGCCATGGGAACTTCGGCGATGTGCATGACGGCCTGATCGAGCTGGGTGACAACAGCTCCGGGTGATTCGGGATGCGACCAGGCGAAGGCGCGCAGCATGTTGCGGACCTGCGCCATACCGCTGGCGGCGTCGAGATCGTGCCCGACGACGTCGCCTATGGCCAGTGCGGTCGCGCCGTCGGTGAGCGGGAAGGCGTCGTACCAGTCGCCGCCGACCTGTGAGGCCTGTGGGGCAGGGACGTACCGGGCCGTCATCTGCAATCCGGGAATCGAAGGCATCTGGGGCAGCAGGTGACGTTGCATGGTCTCGGAGACCTTGCGCTGCCGCTGGTACAAGCGGGCGTTGTCCAGTGCCAGGCCCGCCCGGCGGGTGATGTCCTCAAGCAGCGGCAGGTCACTGGCGTTGAAGCCGTCCGGGCGTTCCGCGCGGCCCAGCGTCAGCGCGCCGAGCACGTCCCGCGGGCCGCGGATCGGGGCGATGGCCGCGGAGTGTATGCCCGTCTTCCGGAAGAGACGGTGCTGCTCGACCGCGATGCCGGAGTCCGGTGGGCCGTGGTACGTGGAGGGGCCGGCGACGCTGGAGGCGGCGCCGCGCAGTGCCCGCGACAGCGGCATCGGGGAGTCGCGCGGCAGCGGCGGCATCGGCCCCTGGAGGTCCGTGCGCTCGATCAGAACGCCGTCCCTGTGTTGGACGACCAACGCGCGCCGCACCTCGTCGTTCTCGGTGAGCAGGTCGACCACCGCCCAGTCCGCCAGCAGGGGCACGGTCAGGGCGGCCAAGCGGTGCAGCGCCTCGTCCACAACCAGGGTCGAGGTGAGCTGTGTGGTGGTCTCGGCGAGCAGGGCGAGACGGTCGAGTTCCGTCAGCGCCGACGAGAGCCCTTCACCCTGCTCTCGGGAGTCCGCGGATTCCTGGCGCCGGTATAGCAGCACCAAGGCCCCCGGCCGTTCGAGGCCGAGGCAGAGGGCGTAGGGGGTCAGGATCCAGGACAGTCCGATCAGGGTGCCGTCCCCGCGGGCGAACCACCCCAGGTCACTGTGCCTGGTGCTCTCCGTGAGGAGGGCGTCCCGCATCCGGCAGCCGGAGCGCGGCAAGGGCCGACCATGGCTGTCGCGGTGCAGCAGGTCATGGGCGTCCTGGCCGAGGAGTTCCGCGGCGGTCCTTTGCAGGAGGCTCCGGGCGGCCCTGTTGGTCGCGATGATCAGTCCGTCGCCGTCCACGACGTAGGCAGACGCCTTCATGCCCTCCAGCAGATCGTCGGGCACGGCAGCAGGCAGTGCTCGGGACGCGTCCGGTAGGGGCGATCCAGTGTGCGGTACGACAGCGTCCATCTTCCCCGTCCTCATATGCAATCCAGCCTGGCCTACCCGTAGACAGGCCGCAATGGCACTGCGCGGCGCCGGGAGCGCGGTCGCGACATGCCGCCGTACACGCCGCTCACCGGGATCGTGCCGCCCCGCCGGACCGGCTCGATCGCCAGGTGGAGAGCCCCGAGCCGGTCGACACCGACGGTCTGCACGAGCCTGCCGGCTCCGGTGCGCGGGAGCAGGTCCGCGGATTGCCGGACCATCTTGCCCGGAGGGAGTGCTGCCATGCGCCTCCGTGTCCACGGCGTCGATCACGGCGTCCGGACCGCGGCCGCCGGTGACGTCCCGGACAGCCTGCACGAGGTCGTCCTGGTGGTCGAACTCGTCCAGGCCGAAGACCTGGGCCCCGTGGCGGCGTGCCCGGGTCAGCCGCTCCGGCACATGGTCGAGACCGATGACCTGGCCGCTTCCCAGGTGGCGGGCGGCGCGTCTGGTGCGCGACGCTGCCCGGCGCCGGCAGCGCGATCCCGAGCCGTCCCGCCGGTGACCCGGACAAGCCCGCTGCTGCCTTGGGCAACCTGCCGCCGGGGCAGGGGTTGACGTGGGGGGAGAGCAGGCGGGCGCTGAACGCGGCCCGGCAACGCTCGCCGCCGACCTGCGCCCATGGGGTCTCCTCGGCTGCGGGATCGTCGTGCAGATGGCCGCCGGTGAGTGCCTGCCTCGTGGGGCCTGCCGGGGCCCCGTACCGACTGTGGCTGCCTCGGACCGGCCGAGCGTCCCCGGCGCTTGCCGGCGAGGCATGCGCCGGGGACATCTGGTGCGGCCAGGTGGTCAGCAGCCCTGGTCCACTCGTCGTTCTGCGAAGCGGTGGCTGACCCCGGGTGCGGAGGCCGCTGCCGCGCGCGGTCAGCGGTTGGTGGACGCCAGTGCCTGCGCGGTGTAGCGCGCCCCGCTGACTTCCCGGGCCGGAACGGCGGCGCCGAGTGTGGCGCGTTCGTCCTGCGACAGGACGAGGTCGGCGGCCGCGGCGTTCTCCTCGAGGTACTTCTGCCTCTTCGTACCGGGGATCGCGACGGCCCCTTGTGCGTTGACCCAGGCGAGCGCCACCTGTCCTGGGGTCGCCCCGCGTGCGGCGGCCATCTCCCTCACACGCTCGACCAGGACCAGGTTGGCGGCGATGTTCTCCGGCGAGAAGCGGGGCAGACCGCGCCGCGCGTCGTCCGGCGCGAGGTCATCGACGCTGCGGATGGCTCCGCTGAGAAAGCCGCGGCCCATCGGCGATGAGGCGACCAGGCCGATGCCCAGTTCGTCCATCGTCGCCTTGCGGCCGTTGTCCAGCAGGTCCTGAGTGAACAGCGACAGTTCCGACTGGACCGCGGTGAGCGGATGGACGGCATGGGCCCGGCGGATGGTCTGCGAGGATACCTCGGAGAGGCCGATGTAGCGGACCTTGCCCGCCGTGACGAGCCCGGCCATCGCCCCGATGGTGTCCTCGATGGGCGTGCCGGGATCGACCCGGTGCATGTAGTAGAGGTCGATCACATCCGTCTTCAGATGGCGCAGCGAACGCTCCACCGCCCGGCGGATGTGCTCCGGCCGTCCGTCCAGGGGACCGGGCGTGCCGTCGTCGGCGAAGTCGAGGCCGAACTTCGTCGCCAGGATGATCTCGTCCCGGCGGTGTCCCAGTGCGCGGGCGATCAGCTTCTCGTTCTCGAAGGGCCCGTAGGACTCGGCCGTGTCGATGAACGTGACGCCCAGGTCGACCGCGCGGTTGAGCGTGATCACCGACTCCCGCTCGTCCGCCGCCCCGTAGTCCACGCTCATCCCCATCGCGCCCAGGCCCTGCACCGGTACGCGCAGTCCCTGACCGCCGAGGTCCACCGTCCGCATTGCGAATCCCTCTCCCAGTTGTGTTGACCGCCACGGTGCGCAAGACCGGACGGCGCGGGGCCGTCCGTCACTCACATGCCCGCCCGACTGGCGGCCGCGCCCGTTTCCGGTCAGGCTCGGCCCAGGTCTTGAGGATCGTCCATCTCCCCCCAGACGCCCCTCGGCCGAGGGCCGGGCCTCCGCCGCTGCCAAGCGCCGGGGGCCCGACTCGTTCTCTCGTGCTCTCCGGCGGTAACGCGTGAACCCGCGGACGGGACCGGCGGCAGCAGCGGCCGCCCGTGTCGGCGCAGGCGCGCTCTCCTGACCGCAGGCCGTGGGGCGACCCGCGCGAGCGTCACGGGAGCCTCGCGCGGCCGCCGGCACGCTCGGCCCACCCGCATGGCGACGTACCAGCCGGGCGGTGAGACTGTGAAAAGCAGCGCCTGGAGAAGGTGGGCCATGAAAACCGTCGAAGAAGTGATTGAGATCGCGGTCCCGGTACGTACCGCATACAACCAGTGGACCCAGTTCAAGAGCTTTCCGCGGTTCATGTCCGCGGTGAAGAGGGTCGAGCAGATCAATCCGGCCGTCACCCTCTGGGTCATCGGGCTCGGCCCGGTGCGCCGCGAATTCAAAGCGGAGATCGTGGAGCAGCAGCCGGACTCCTTCCTGGTCTGGCAGAGCCTGGAACGGACCCCTTACCACCGGGGCAAGGTCTCGTTCCGCTCCAGGGCACCGGACCGCACCGAAGTCACCGTGCGGATGGAGGCCGCGCGGCGCGGATTCGCGGACACCGTCACGGATGCCCTCGGGGTCACACGCCGTGTCGTCCGGGCCGAACTCCGCAACTTCAAGGAGTACATCGAGGGTCTGGGCGAAGAGAGCGGGGCCTGGCGCGCGTCCATCCACAACGGACATGTACAGCCGGTGGAATCGGAACCCCCACGGAGCCGGGTCCCTCGGTGGCCTGTCGGGTAAGTGAACCGCGTACGAGAGAACGAGAGACGCACCCCCATGACGAAGGCGCCCGGAGAAGAGCCGGATGAACCTCTCAGCGTGACTCCGCCCAAGAAGTGGGCCGCGGGAGTGCCCGCGGTGAGGCACGCGCTGGAGTACTCCCTCGAGGAGACATCGGTCCGGCGGACCGGGGTGACGCTGCTGACCATGAACCAGGTGGACGGAATCGACTGCCCCGGCTGCGCCTGGGCGGACCCCGCCCCCGGCCACAGGCACCGCAACGAGTACTGCGAGAACGGTGCCAAGCACATCAACGACGAGGCGACGACGCGCCGCATCACCGCCGACTTCTTCCGCGCGCATTCCGTCTCCGAGCTGCGCCGGCGGTCGGATCTGTGGCTGAACCAGCAGGGCCGGCTCACAGAACCGATGGTCAAGCGGCCGGACTCGGACCACTACGAACCGATCAGCTGGCGGGACGCCCTGGGACTGATCTCCACGGAGCTGAAGTCGCTCGACTCGCCCGACGAGGCGGTCTTCTACACCTCGGGCCGGGCCAGTAACGAGGCCGCCTTCGTCCTGCAGCTCTTCGCCAGGGCCTTCGGCACCAACAACCTGCCCGACTGCAGCAACATGTGCCATGAGTCCAGCGGCACCGCCCTGTACGAGACACTCGGCACGGGCAAGGGAACGGTGAGCCTGGACGACCTGCACCACGCCGACCTGATCTTCCTGGTGGGGCAGAATCCGGGAACCAACCATCCCCGGCAGCTCTCCGCCCTCGAAGAGGCCAAGCGCAACGACGCCCGCATCATCGCGGTGAACACGCTGCCGGAAGCCGGACTGCTGCGGTTCAGGAACCCGCAGAAGCCACGCGGGCTGATCGGACACGGCACCCAGATCGCCGACCGGTTCCTCCACATCCGCAGCGGCGGCGACCTCGCGCTGTTCCAAGGTTTGAACCGGCTGCTGCTTGAGGCGGAGGACGCCCGGCCGGGCAGCGTCCTCGACCAAGACTTCATCCGCTCCAGCACCAGCGGCTTCGAGGAGTTCTCCCGGCACGCCCGCACCATCACCTGGGACCAGATCCTCCCCGCGACCGGACTGACCCGCGAGGAGATCGAGGACGTCCGGGACGAGGTGCTGCGCAGCGAGCGCGTCATCGTCTGCTGGGCCATGGGAGTGACGCAGCAGCGGCACGGCGTCCCCACCATCCGGGAGATCGTCAACTTCCTGCTGCTGCGCGGCAACCTCGGCAGGGCCGGAGCCGGGGCCTGCCCGGTGCGCGGGCACAGTAATGTGCAGGGCGACCGCACGATGGGCATCTGGGAGCAGATGCCGGACTCGTTCCTGGACGCGCTGCAGCAGGAATTCGACTTCGACCCGCCGCGCGCCCACGGTCTGGACTCGGTTAACTCGATCAAGGCCATGCGGGAGGGCCGCATCAAGGTCTTCCTCGCCCTCGCGGGCAACTTCGTCCGGGCCGCGCCGGACAGCGACGTCACCGAGGAGGCCATGCGGCGATGCCGCCTCACCGCCCACATCTCCACCAAACTCAACAGGTCCCATGTGGTCTGCGGCCGGACGGCACTCATCCTGCCGACCCTGGGCCGCACCGAACGCGACGTCCAGCCCTGCGGCGAGCAGTTCGTCACCGTCGAGAACTCGATGAGCGAGGTGCACACCTCCCGTGGGCGCCTGGAGCCGGCCTCCAAACTACTGCTCAGTGAGATCGCCATCCTGTGCCGGCTCGCCCGCCACACCCTCGACGGCAAGGCCGACATCCCGTGGAAGCAGTTCGAGACCGACTACGGGACGATCCGCCACCGGATCTCGCACATCCTGCCGGGGCTGCACGACTTCAACCGGCGGGTGATCCGCCCCGGTGGCATCAGGCTGCCGAACCCGGTCAACGAGGGGGTCTTCGCCACCGCCACCGGCAAGGCCATGTTCACCTGCAACGCCTGGGACATGCCGCAGGCCCCCGAGGGGCACCTGCTGCTGCAGACCCTGCGCTCCCACGACCAGTGGAACACCATTCCCTACACGGACAACGACCGCTACCGGGGCATCCGCGGAAGCCGCCGGGTGGTGCTGGTCAACCCTGCGGATCTGGCCGAACTCGGCCTTTCCGAGGGGCAGTCGGTGGACCTGGTGAGCGTGTGGACCGACGATGTGGTGCGCCGCGCGGAGGGCTTCGCGGTGGTCCCCTACCCGACGTCACCGGGCTGTGCCGCCGCGTACTACCCCGAGACCCAGGTCCTGGTGCCGCTGGAGAGCGTGGCCGAGACCAGCAACCAGCCGACCTCGAAGTGCATCGTCGTCCGTCTGGAGCCCGCCGGCACCCGCCCGGGCCCCTCACCGCGGTGACCCGGGGGCTCCTGCTGGTCGCGGCCGGGATGCTGGTGCCGAAAGAGTCGAGGACAGCGTGAGTGCCGCAGCACCGTTGGGCGGAGACCTGACAGGTCAATGCCCAGGTCGTAGGTGAAGCGGAGGAAGTCCCGGTACGCCGGGCGGTCGCAGCCCGGCCGTCCGGTGGGTGGGTGCCCGACGGCGACCCGCGGCGCCTCGCGGCGTACCGCTCGCGAGGAGGCGATCACCATCGAGGGGCTCGCCGCCGGTGACACCCTGCACCGGGTCCAGGAGACCTGACTGGAGCAGGACGTCGCCCAGTGCGCTGCCGGCCGGTACAGATCCTGCCCCGGCGGCGCTCCTCAAGCGCACCTCCGAGCCGACGACGCCCACATCGGCGCCATCGCGAACGTGTGCCGCTGGGTACCCATGTCCGCATTCGGGAGACGATCAAGCGGGCCGGGGAACTCATCCGCCGGCGATCACAGCGCGTCGACGGCGCTCACCTTCCATCCGCCGCCGGTGCGCGTCAGCGTCATCCGGACGCGGTTCAGGTCGAGCCGGGGGGTGGAGACGCGGGTGCTGTCGGTGACCTGGTTGACGAAGAGCAGCACCACGACCTTGACCGGTGTCGCGGAGACGACCGCGGGGCCGGCGGCGACGGTGGCCCTGACGACGCCCTGGTACTTCGTGGCGGTCGGCGTGACGACGGTACGGGTGGTCTTGGCGTACGTGTCGCGGAAGGCGCCGGTCAGGAGCGCGCGGGCGGCGGCGAAGTCCCGGTCGAGGTGCCGATAGTCGTAGGAGAGGATCACCGGGGCCGCCTCGCGGGCCGCGGCCACGGCCTGTGAACGGGCCTGGCGCGTGCGTTCGGCCTCCCGGTACGCCAGGCCGAGGAACGGGGCGGCGACCAGGCCGCCTGCGAGGAGCAGCAGCAGGACCGCGGCCCGCATGCGGACGGGAACACGGAGACCGGCACGGGGGTGGGAGTGGGGGCCGCTGGGCGCACTCGGTTCGTCCGGTACGCCGACGCGCGGGACGCGTCCCACCGGGCCGGCCGCTTTCACCGGTTCGACCCGGTCGGCGTGTTCGACGCGCTTCGCCGCCGCCCGGGCTGCCGCGGCCATCTTCGTCGCCATGATGTGTCTCCTCTCAGCCGACGAACTCGACGTCGGACGTCAGCCAGCGTCCGTCCACGCGGCGGAGGTCGAGCTGGAGCCGGTAGGTGCGGGCCTCGCCGTTCGGGACGGCGGTGTTCGTGACCTTGCTGTCGGCGACGACCAGGACGCGGGCCGAGGCGTCGTCGGCGCGGACGATGCCGGCTTCGAGGATCTGGCCCTCGGAGACGGACTTGTTGACGGTGACCAGCTTGGTGAGCTGGTCGGTCTGCTCGGTGAACTGCCTCTTGAAGTCGCCCGTGGCGCCACTGAGGACGTTCTTGCTGTCCTGCGCGTAGTGCCGGTAGTCGAGTGAGGTGAAGTTGAGCGCCGACTGCCGGGCGGCGGCGACGATGTCCTGGTCGCGGCGCTCGTCCGCGTACCGCTGGTGGAGCCGCAGGCCGTACCAGCAGGACACGACGGCGAGCAGTACGGCGAAGGCACCGAGCGCGGCGAGGACGCGGCGGTCGGTCACACCATGGGGCCGACGAGCAGCCATTGCCATGAATCCTTTCCGAAGACGGCCTGCTGGCCGCCGGTCGAGCCGATGGAGACGCTGCCCTTGGGGGCGTTCTGGGCCCCGCGCACGGAGGTCGGCGAGCCGCGCGGGGCGGTGCAGCGGGCCCGGGTGTCGGCGGGGCGGTGTGCGGTGTCGGCGGGGTCGCGGCGTTGTGTGGAGCCGTAGCCCTGGCGGCAGGGCGGGGGGTCTCCGGCGTTGGCGACGAGCCCGAAGTGGGCGGTGCCGTCGCCGGGGAGGACGGTGAAGCCGCCGGCGACGACGGCGGGGAAGGTGACCAGGGTCTGTTCCAGTCCGGGCAGGCGGGCGACGACGACTCGGCCGCCGCTGACGAGGTTGCCGAGCAGGACGGGCAGCGCGGAACGGTTGGCCTTCAGCAGGGCGTTCAGCTCGTGGGAGGCGCTGACGCCGTTGTCCATCAGGCGTCGGATGTCGGCGTCGCGGTCCTTCAGTGTGGCGCTGAGGCCGGCCAGGTCGCGGGAGAAGGACCGGATCGCCGATCCCTTGTCGGCCTGGGTCTTCAGCACGGTACGGGAGTTCTCGATCAGGCCGATGGTCCGCGGGAGGTCGCGCTCGGCGGCGTCGACCAGGCTGTTGCCGGAGTCGACCAGGCGCGTCAGGTCGGGCCCGGTGCCGGCGAAGGCGGCGCCGAGTTCGTCGACGGTCACCATCAGGTCCTTCTTGCCGACGGAGTTGACGAGGCGGTCGAGGCTGAGGATCAACTCTGTGGTGGGCAGCGGGGTGCGGGTGTCCCGGCGGGCGATCGTGCTTCCGTCGCGCAGGTACGGGCCCGTGGCGGCGCGCGGCTGCAGGTCGACGTACTGCTCTCCGACGGCGGATCGGTTGGCGACGACGGCGAGGGTGTCGGCGGGGATGCGGGACGCGCCGGTGATGCGCAGGTCCACGGCCACGCCGTCGGCGCCGCTCAGCCGCAGCGCCCGCACGCGGCCCACCGGCACGCCGCGGTAGGTCACCTCGGCGCCCGGAAAGACACCGCCGGAGTCGGCGAAGTCGGCGTGCACGGTGTAGCCGCTGTCCATGACGCGCTCACCGAGGCCCGCGTACTCGGCGCCCACATAGGACACGCCGAGGGCGGTGATCGCGGCGAAGGCGGCCAGCTGGGCCTTGACCATACGGGTGATCACGCGCCCAGCCCCCTTGTCATGAGGCCGGCCAGCTCCCAGTCGACGCCGGCGGCGGACGGCGTGCCGCGGTCGTAGGAGGCCTGGCTGCCCAAGCACACGGGCGGGCAGAGCGCGCCGCCGCCGGACGTGTGCGTCGGGCCGGGGACCGGCAGGGTCGGAACCGGAGGGACGGCCGGCACGGTCGGCACACCGGGCAGGCTCGGCAGGGAAGTCGGCAGCGGGGGCAGCTCGGGAAGGGGCCCCGAGCCGGGGCCTTTGCCGGACCCGGGGGGCCGGGAAGGGCCGCCCGGGCCCTTGCTCAAGTTGCCGTAGAGGCTCTTCAGGTCGAGGTCGGCGGTGATCTTCAGGTTGACGTAGTCGCCCTTGATCGCGTCGGTCACGTTGCGCGGGAAGGGGTAGGTGGTCATGAGTTCCAGGGCGTTCGGCAGATCGGCGCCCGCCTGGTTGAGGCGGGTCAGGATCGGCCGCAGGCTGCGCAGGTTGGCGACGACGTCGTCGCCGGAGGCGTTGATCACCTTGGTGCCGGCCTTGCCCAGGTCGGACAGGGAGGTGAGCATCCTGGTCAGGTCGCGGCGCTGGTCGGCGAGGATCTTCAGGGCCGGGGGGATGGAGTCGACCGCCTTGCCGATGGTGGCCCGCTGCTCCCTGAGGGTCCTGGACAGCCTGTCGACGCCCTTGAGCGCGCGGACGATCTGCGACTTCTGGTCGTCGAGACCGCCGACGAAGGTGTCCAGCTCCTTGAGCAGGCTCTTGACCCGGTCCTCGCGCCCCGTCAGGGCCTTGTTCAACTCCCGCGTGATGGTGTGGAGCTGGGCCACGCCGCCGCCGTTGAGCAGCGCCGACAGCGCGGACAGCACCTCCTCTATCTCGGGGTTGCGGCCACTGCGCGACAGCGGGATCACATCCCCGTCGCCGAGCCGTCCGGACGGCGTGACACCGGTCGGGGCCTGCAGGGCGACGTACTTCTCGCCGAGCATGCTGGTCTGGCGCAGCTCGGCCACCGCGTTTCCGGGCAGCTTGACGGAGTCGGCGACCCGCAGGCGTACGCGGGCGTGCCAGCCGTCGAGCTCGACCTTCTCGACCGCGCCCACCGTGACGTTGTTGACCTTCACCGCGGACTGCGGCACCAGGTCGAGCACATCCCGGAACTCCACCGTGACGTGGTAGGCGTGCCCGTGCCCCGCCGCGCCGCCCGGCAGCGGCACGTCGTACAGCCCGTTGAATTCGCAGGCCGTCAGCAGCACCGCCCCGGCCGCGGTGCACAGCACCGCCTTCACGCGCCTCATGCGGCCACCCCCAGGATCCCGCCCAGCGTCCTGTCGACCGTGCCGGTACCCGTCGCCGCCGTCGTGTCCTTCACGGAGGGCAGGGCGTCGAAGAGCTTCTTCAGGCTCGCGCAGTCCGCCTTCTCGCCGGCCGTACGCAGCAGCGAGCACACCAGGGACGCCGGGTCCTGGGCCTGCTCGGCGTCGTCGCGGGTGTCGAGGGTGCCGGAGGACGGGTTGTAGGCGTTCTGCAGATTGGACAGCCCGGCGGGCACCACGTCCATGAACTCCTCCAGGGCGGCCCGCTGTGTCACCAGGACGCGGGTGACCTCGCTCAGCCCCTTCACGTCGGTGGTGAGCCGGTGCTTGTTGTCGCGTACGAAGACCGCCACGTCGCCGAGCGCGGTCGACAGCTGCTTGAGCGCCGCCGACAGGTCGTCGCGTTCTCCCGACAGCTGCCCGGCGACCTCGGCCAGGCTGTCGTTGAAGGACCGGACGCTCTGGTCGTCGGCGGCCAGTGCGGCGGTGAACAGCTGCAGATTGCGAACCGTCCCGAACAGATCGGTCCGCCCGTCGGAGAGGGTGGTGACGGCCAGCGAGAGGTCCTCGACAGTCTGGTGCAGCCGCTCGCCCTGGCCGTTGAGATTGTCGGCGCTGACGCCGAGCAGCCGGGACAGCGAGCCGTCCTCGTTGGCGCCGCGCGGGCCGAGCGCCTCCGCCGTGGTGTGGAGGCTGTCGAAGACGCGGTCCAGCTCGACGGGGACGGCGGTGCGGCTCTCGGGGATGACGGCGCCGCCGCGCATCACCGGGCCGGAGCGGTAGACCGGCAGCAGCTGGACGTAACGGTCGCTGACCACCGACGAGTTGATGATCGCGGCCTTGGCGTCGGCGGGGACCTTCTGCGCCGCGTCGTAGCTCAGCTCGACCCGGACCCGGCCACCCTCGGGCGTGATCTCCTTGACCTCGCCGATCCGGACGCCGAGCACCCGCACGTCCGAACCGGGGTAGATCCCGACGGTGCGCGGGAAGTACGCCGTGACGGTCACGGCCGGGCTCCGCGGCCACCAGGCGACGGCGAGACACGCGACCACCGTGAGCGCGGTGACCAGCGCCAGCCCGCGCACCAGGCGGGGCGTGCGGAGCCTTTCCAGGCGGCTCATCGCGACCCTCCCGTCCGGGGGGTGACGGGCACGGCGACGACGTTCTGGACGTAGGTGTCGAACCAGCGGCCGTTGCCGAGGGTGTTGGTGAACAGCCGGGCGAAAGGCGCGAGCAGCGTGATGCTGCGGTCCAGGCTGGTCTGGTTGCGCTGGAGCATCCGTATCACCGTCTCCAGACGGCTCAGCGCGGGCCCGATCGCCTTGCGGTTGTCGTCGACGAGGCCGGACAGCTGGGTGCCGAGCGTGGTGGCGCTGACGAGCAGGTCGTGGATGGCCGTGCGCCGCCGGTCGAGTTCCCGGAGCAGCCTGTCCCCGTCCTTCATGAGGGTGACCAGCTGGTCGGAGCGGTCGGCGAGGACGCCGGTGACGCCGTTGGCGTGGTCGAGGAGTTCGCGCAGCGCCTGGTCCCGGGAGGCGACGGTCCGGGAGAGCCGGGACAGTCCCGTGATGGAGGCCCTCACCTCGGCCGGGGAGTCCCTGAAGGTGCCCGAGATGGTGTCCAGGGCGGTCGCCAGCTGATCGGTGTCGATCTTCTCGCTGGTGGTGGTGAGGTCGCTGAAGGCCGCCACGACGTCGTACGCGGAGACCGTGCGCGACCGCGGTATCTCGCTGCCGGGTGCCAGCCGCCCGGGGCCCTTCGGCTCCAGTGCCAGGTACTTGGCTCCCAGGATCGTCTTGATCCGGATCGAGGCGCCGGTGCCGGCGCCCAGGTGCTGGTCGCTTTTGACCCGGAAGCTCACCTTCACGTGATCCCCGGCGAGTTCGACGGTGTCGACCTTGCCGGCCTTGACGCCGGCGATGCGTACCTCGTCACCGGGCTTCAGCCCGCCCGCCTCGGAGAAGGCCGCGCTGTAGCGGTCGCCGCCGCCGATCAGCGGCAGCTCCTCGACGTTGAAGGCCGCGACGACCAGCAGGGTGATCACGCTGAGTCCGATGGCGCCGATGACGAGCGGATTGCGTTCGCGGAACGGCTTCATCCTGGGGATCCGTACGCGCTTGATCCGGGGGATCGGTATGCCTCTCATCCCGCGCACCTCGCCTGCTGGACGTGGAGTTCCGGGGTGAGCGTCCCGGCGGTCTTCGGCAGGACGACCCGTCCGTCGAAGTCGCAGAGGTAGAAGTTGAACCAGGATCCGTAGGACGCCGTCGCGGTGAGCTTGTCGAGCTTGTCCGGCAGTCGCTTCAGGACGCCCTCCACGGTCTTCTCGTTGTCGTTCAGCGTCTTGGACAGGTCGGACAGCTGCGAGATGTCGGAGCGCAGTGCCGGGCGGCCCTGCTCCAGCAGACCCGAGGTGGCCTCGGTCAGATCGCCGATGCTCACCAGCGAGTCGCCGATGGCGGTGCGGTCGGCGGACAGTCCGGACACCACCCGCCGCAACTGGGTGAGCAGCCCGGAGAAGCGGGCGCTGCGCTGGTCGAGGGTGCCCAGCACGTCGTTGAGGTTGTCGATCACGGAGCCGATCAGCTCGTCGCGGTCGGCGAGCGTCGAGGTCAGCGACGCCGTGCGGGCCAGCAGGCTGTTGACCGTGCCGCCCTCGCCCTGCAGGGTGCGGATGATCTCGTACGCGAGCTGGTTGACGTCCTGGGGGCTGAGCGCGGCGAACAGCGGCTTGAAGCCGTTGAGCAGCGCCGTCAGGTCCAGCGCGGGCCGGGTCCGGGACAGCGGGATACGCCCGCCCGGCTTGAGCCGGGTCCCGTCCCCCGGGCCCTCGGTGAGCGCGATGTAGCGCTGGCCGACCAGGGTCCGGTAGCGGATGGCGGCCCCCGTGCCGGCGAGCAGCGGCCGGTCGTGGTCGACGGTGAAGGTGACCTCGGCGACCGTACGGTCGCCGGCCGTCGTCGTACGGATGGCCTCGACCTCGCCGACCCGCACCCCGGCCACGCGGATGTCGTCGCCGGTCTCCAGGCTCGTGACATCGCTGAAGACCGCGCTGTACGAATCGGTGGCGGTGAAGCGGACGTTGACGATGGTGGCCGCGAGCAGCACGGTGGCCAGGATCGTCAGGGCGGCGAAAACGCCGAACTTGATCAGCGGTGCGGTGGTCTCCATCGCCCTCATGCCACGCTCACCGCCGTCCCGCGGACCAGGGGGCCGAAGAGCAGGGTCGCGACCGCCGGCACCCGGTCCGCGGGCACACCCATGACCGGTGCGACCAGTGCGCCGATGACGTCCTGCTCGGACGCCGACGCACTCGACGCCCTCGTTCCGTCGTTGAGATGGAGGCCAGGCGCCGGCACCCGCGGATCGGGCAGTCCACGGCAGTCGGGTCCGGACCTGTCGGCGTAGCGCGGCTCCTCGCCGGGGCGGTACGCGGGACGCGGCCGGACGATCTCCAGGGTGATGTGCATCTCACCGCCGGCGAAGACCTTCTCGGCCAGCGGCTCCTCCTTCGCCACCCCGCCCAGCAGGCACGGGAACTCGGGCGAGTAGCGGGCCAGCAGCGCCAGCGTGGGGCGGGAGACCCGGTTCAGGGTGATGATCCGGTCGGCGTTGTCGCTCAGCACGTCCTGCCCGGTCCTGGCGAAGGCGGTGGTCCCGGTCAGCAGCGCCGCGAAGGTGTCCCGCTTCTCGACCAGGGTGCGGCTGGTGGTGATGGTGTTGCGGAGCACCTTCAGCAGGTCCGGCGCCGCGTCCCCGTACACCTCGGTCACATCGGCGAAGCGCGTGATGTCCTCCTTGATCTGCGGCATGTGCGGGTTGAGGGCGTGCAGATACCGCTGGACGCGGTCGAGGTTGCCGCCGATCCGATCGCCGCGGCCCTCCAGAGCGTCGGCGAAGGCGGAGAGCGTGGCGTTGAGCTCGGCGGGCTGGACGGTGCGCAGCAGCGGCAGGAGGTCGTTCATCAGCTGCTGCACCTCGATGCCGGCCCTGGTGCGGTCCTGGGTGATCACGTCCCCCGCCCGGATGTGGCGCGTCGCGGGCCTGCGGGGGACGACCAGGTCCACGTACTTCTCACCGAAGAGGGTCTTGGGCAGCAGCCGCGCCTCCACGTTCGCCGGGATGTCGGCGACGTGCTCCGGCTTGAGCGCGATGCCGAGGGTCGCCTTCGTCCCGTCGGCCCGCACGTCGCGCACCTGGCCGACGATGAGGCCGCGCAGCTTGACGTCGGCGGCGGGCTCCAGCTGGTTGCCGATGGTGTCGGCCTGGAGGGTGATGCGCACCACCGGCGTGAACGCCTGGCGGTAGGCGGCCACGGCGAGCGACAGCAGCAGGACCAGTACGGCCAGGAAGACCAGGCCGTACAGCCGCAGCGCAACCGGGGACGTCCCCGCGCGCGCCGGCTCCGGCGGCTTCGCCTTTCTCAACAACATGGGCTATCCCGCGATCCGTACGGTCGTGTTGGCTCCCCAGATCGCCAGGCTGAGGAAGAAGTCGAGGACGTTCACGGCGACGATGGAGGTGCGCACCGCCCTGCCGACCGCGACGCCGACGCCTGCGGGGCCGCCCTTGGCGTGGTAGCCGTAGTAGCAGTGCACCAGGATGATCATCACGGCGAAGGCGATCACCTTGCCGAAGGACCAGAACACGTCGACGGGCGGCAGGTACTGCTGGAAGTAGTGGTCGTAGGTGCCGGCCGACTGCCCGTGGAAGCCGGTGGTGATGGTGCGGGCGGCCAGGTAGGAGGAGAGCAGCCCGATCACGTACAGCGGCACGACCGCGGCGAAGCCGGCGATCATGCGGGTAGTGACCAGGAACGGCAGTGAGGGGACCGCCATCACCTCCAGCGCGTCGACCTCCTCGCTGATCCGCATGGCGCCGAGCTGCGCGGTGAACCCGGCGCCGACGGTCGCGGACAGGGCGAGCCCGGCGACCAGGGGGGCGATCTCCCGGGTGTTGAAGTACGCGGACAGGAAGGCCACGAAGTTCGAGGTGCCGAGCTGGTTGAGGGCCGCGTAGCCCTGCAGCCCCACCTCGGTGCCGGTGAAGAACGACAGGAAGGCGATGACGCCGACGGTGCCGCCGACCACGGCCAGCGCTCCGCGCCCGAAGCTGACCTCGGCGAGCAGCCGCAGGACCTCCTTCTTGTAGCGGCGCAGCGTACGGCCGGTCCAGGCGAGCGAGCGCCCGTAGAAGGCCAGTTGGCCGCCCAGCTCCTCCAGGCGGTGTGTGAGGCCGGTCAGCGCCATCCTCCTCATCCCTTCTGCGGAACGATCTGGAAGTACACGGCGGTCATCACGAAGTTGGTGACGAAGAGCAGCATGAAGGTGATCACCACCGACTGGTTGACCGCGTCACCGACGCCCTTCGGGCCGCCCTTGGCGGTCAGTCCCTTGTACGCGGCGACGATCGCGGCGATCGCGCCGAAGACCAGGGCCTTGAGCTCCGCCGCGTACAGGTCGGGCAGCTGGGCGAGCGTGGTGAACGAGGCCAGGTAGGCGCCCGGAGTGCCGTTCTGCAGGACGACGTTGAAGAAGTAGCCGCCGGCCACGCCGACCACCGACACCAGGCCGTTGAGCAGCACCGCCACCACCATCGAGGCCAGGACCCTGGGGACGACCAGCCGGTGGACCGGGTCGATGCCCAGCACCTCCATCGCGTCGATCTCCTCCCGGATCTTGCGCGCCCCCAGGTCCGCGCAGATCGCCGAACCTCCCGCGCCCGCGATCAGCAGCGCCGTCACGATCGGGGATGCCTCGCGCAGCACCGCCAGCACGGAGGCGGCGCCGGAGAAGGACTGCGCGCCCAACTGGCGGGTGAGGCTGCCGATCTGCAGGGCGATCACCGCACCGAAGGGGATGGACACCAGGGCGGTCGGCAGGATCGTGACGCTCGCGATGAACCAGGCCTGCTGAATGAACTCCCGCACCTGGAAGGGGCGCCGGGGCAGGGTCCGCAGCACGTCCAGGGCGAGGGCGAAGAGATCTCCGGTGTGCCGCAGCCCCGCGACAGGAGAGAGGCTCACGGATGCGCCCCCTCCCGTTCGGCGATGGCGGCCCAGCGGGGCGGCCGGCCGATGCCGGCGCTGGGCAGCAGCCGCGGGGCGACGCCGACACCGGTTGTGTCGTCGAGCCCCGTCAGCTCCTGCTCGACCTGGAAGGCGTCCTTCTCCTCCGCCATCCCGATCGGGCCCTCCATCCGGCCCCCCAGGAACTGCCGCACGACCGGCTCGTCACTGGACAGCAGCTTCTCCCGCGGGCCGAACATCACCAGCTCGCGGCGGAACAGCAGCCCGATGTTGTCGGGCACCTGGCGCGCCGACGCGATGTCGTGCGTGACGATCAGGAAGGTCGCGTCCGTCTGCGCGTTCAGGTCCACGATCAGCTGGTTGAGGTACGCCACGCGGACCGGGTCCAGCCCCGAGTCGGGTTCGTCGAAGAGGATGATCTCCGGGTCCAGGACCAGCGCACGGGCGAGCCCCGCCCGCTTGCGCATACCGCCCGAAATCTCCCCGGGCAGCTTCTCCTCCGCGCCGATGAGGCCGACCATGTCCATCTTCTCCAGGACGACGCGCCGGATCTCGCTCTCGCGTCTGCGGGTGTGTTCGCGCAGGGGGAAAGCGATGTTGTCGAAGAGGTTCATGGAGCCGAACAGCGCGCCGTCCTGGAACAGCACGCCGAACAGCCGCCGCACCTCGTAGAGTTCGCGCTCGCGCAGGCGGGTGATGTCACGGCCGGCGACATGGACCGATCCCCGGTCCGGCCGCAGCAGGCCGACCAGGGTCTTCAGGAAGACCGACTTGCCCGTACCGGAGGGACCCAGCATCACGGAGATCTCCCCGGCGGGGAGCGTGAGCGAGACGTCCTGCCAGATGACCTGGCGGCCGAAGGACTTGGTCAGCCCCTCGACACGGATCTCCACACCCATCCGGAATCCCCTCCGCCACGACCACACCGTCGTGACAGACCGGGGCGCGGACGGGAAGCGGGGGAGCCCACGCTCCCGGCCTGTCACGTGCTCTACGGCGGGGGACGCCGCGTCCGTCGCGGCGGAGGGAAAGTTTTTTTCGAGAGGCCTCCGGGCCCGGTCGCGGGCGCACGGATGTCCGGGGGCGTCCGCCGGCAAAGGCGCGGATACCCGTCACGGGACGCAGACGACCATGGGCAAGCGTGAGCAACAGCCCGGCACCGCCGAAAGTGCGGGGTCTCCCCACCGGGCCCGGTGGGGACGCCCGGTCAAGGACGCACAGGCACGCCCGGAACGTTCGGCAGCGCCGACGGGATAACCGTCACCGGGACGTCGCCCACCGCGGGGAGCGTCGGCACCGTCGGCAGGCTGGGCAGCGCGGCGACCGAGGGAACCGCCGGGACCGCCGGCACCGTGGGGGCCGCCGCCAGCGGGGGCACGGCGGTTGCGGACACATCCGGCACCGCCGCCCGCGTCGGGAGGCGCAAGCGGGGTCGCGGCGACGGTGAGGCCGACGCCGCGCCGCGGCCCCCGGCCGGACCGCCAAGGCCGTGCACCTCCGGTGCGTGCTCCGGCCGGCCGTGGCGGGACGTTTCCGATCCGTTCTTCTCCGCCGCCGTCGCCGCGGGCGGGTGTCGCGGCGGCCCGGCCGCGTCACCCGCGTACGGGACGGCCAGCCCCAGCACCGTGAGCGTCGCCGCCGTGGACACCGCGGCCACCGTCTGCAGGACACCGCCGCCGCCCGCCGGACGCTGCCGGGCCACGCGCCCGCACAGCCACAGCGCGAGACCGAAGGTCGCGGCCAGCGTCTGCCGCAACGCCCGCCGTGCCCGGGCGAGCAGCGACTCGACCGCCCGGTAGCTGAGCCCCATGCGGGACGCGACCTGCTCGACGTCCAGGTCCTGCGATCTCAGCCGCAGCGCCTCCGCCTGCCGGGCGGGCAGGTCGCCGCTCTGCGCGGCCAGCCAGACCGCCTCGGCACGATCGCAGACCGACTCCTCGACCGTCGCCGGCGCCGGCATCGCGCGGCCCGCGAGTGTGCCGACCTCCGTCTCACGGTTCACCTGCCGGTACCGGTCCGCGCACAGCCGCATGGTCACGGTCGTCAGCCACGCGCCCAGCCGCTCGTCTTCGACATTCGGGTTCTCCATGGCGCGCAGCATCGCCTCGTGGACGGCGTCCTCCGCGTCCTCCCGGCTCATGGACCGGCGGCGCGCGACTCTCATCAGCGCTTCGCGGTGGCTCCACATCAGCTGCCATCGCTCATCCGAGCCGCGATGGATTTCCGTCGCCATCAGTGCCCCTTCGCGCTTCCACACCGATGGGCCGATGCTACTCCCGAGTACGCCGGACGGGGAGGGGTCAGGCCCCGGCGGCCGCCGGGGCCGTGTACATGACCTCCCCGCAGGTGGCCGTCCGGGTCCTGGAAGCTGCGGCCTTACAACGGGCCCTGTTTCATGGCTCCTGCGTCCACTCCGGGACCGGCCCCGAGGCGCGGCGGTGGTCACTTGCGGTCTTCCGGGCCGCGTCGAAAGCTCGCTGCGGGTCACCCAGAGGAATCCGAAACGGTGATGTCGGCTATGACGCGGACAGTGAACGGAAGGTCCGACAGTCACCCCAATGCCGCCTTCTCGCGGCCGAGGTGCCGCATCCCCTGCTGCGAATCATGATTGTCGCGGGCGCGGGGCTCGACGCCCGGAGGGACAGCGCGTCTGCGCACGCTGGTCATCGACGCCTGGAGCTGGCTCTGCTGAGTCTCGCTCCGCTGCGCCGTGTGCGGCGTCCCGGCACGGTGCTGCGGTCGAACTCGGCCGGCTTGAGAGGACATCTCATCCCCTCGCCACCACACGTGCACGGTGCCCCGCACCGGCCAGGTGGCCACCCTCGCCGGGATCGGCATCGACTACTACGTGCGCCTTGAGCGCGGCAAGGAGAATCGCCCCAGCGTCGCCGTCCTTGACGCGCTCGCCCGCACCCTCCGCGAGTTCGAGTCGTTGTACAACGGCCATCGCCTCCACCAGGCCCTGGGTCAAGCGGCTCCGCTCCGCCCACTGCCCGACCCGGCCACCGAGCCAGGACGGCTCAAGCACCTGGAGATCCGGCGACGAGGTCGACCCGGCGGAACCCTGCACGCGTACCAGCATGCAGCCTGATCAGGGCGGATGATTGATCGGCACCCGCAGTGGCGCCGGCTTCACCTCGTCCCGCATCCCGCCCACCGTCGACCAGGCTGGAAACGGCTCAGCGTGTCCCGGACCCGGATGCCCCGCCGGACGAAGGGGGGTCTGCGGGAGGCGTCTCGGTCCCGGCAACGGACTGTCGTGCCCGGCGCTCGATGTCACTCGTGATTCTCGTGGCATCGGCCGCCGCCTCCCTCCCGGCGGGGTCCTGGGTCATGGTGCTGATGACGAGGACGGTGATGTACAGAGCCGCCACGATCACGCCGACTCCGAGGACGACCCATCCGGCCACCGCGTGGGTGAGCATCACCGTCGGACCGATGGTGAAGGTCACCGTGACCACGATGACGAAGCCGACCTGGCTCGGGAGTCCTGTCCCCGCGGGTGCTTTCCTGGTCGGGGGGGCTTCCGCCCGAGCCTGCGCATAGGCCCAGGCGGCCTGGGCCGCCCATACGGCGGATGCGGCGCTGACCGTGAAGATGGCCCACGCGGAGCTGAAGGGCCAGAAGCGGACCAGCACGTGAGGGGTCTCGTGGATGTGGGCAACGGCGTACCAGAGGAACAAGCCCGCCGCGACCCAGGTGATGATCACTCCGATCGTCGAAGTGACGCGAGAACGGGTGCACTCCACTGTCCCCACCCCCAAGTGTCCTCGGGTGTGTCCTACCCCCGATCGGGCGTCCTCAGTGACACCGTCACCAGGGTCTGGTCGCTCGGCTTGCGGACTGTGCGCTGTGCGCTCCGAGGCGGATCGGGGTCGGCTCACGGCCTGCGCGCCGGCAGTGGGCGACAGCGCGTGGCGGCGTGTGCAACGGGACCGGCGGGCGAGCCGGGGGACACCGATCCGGTGCCCCCCTCTTCATGGACGCTCTGCGGGTGTCAGGCCGACGTCTTCACTGCCGCGCCCGGCGCGCCCGCCCCCTCCCTCGCCGGCTGCCGCACGACACGCCTGCGCCGGGTCGGAATGCCCATCGTCGGGTTGGCGACGCCCCAGGCCGCGCCCTTGCAGACAAGTTCCTTGTACACGGCGGCGAACCGCCCCGTCAGAGTCGCGCGGACGGCGCGGTCGTCGGCGGTGACGTACTGGATCAGGCCCTCCTTGCGCCCCAGCGAGATGCACTGGTTGAAGTAGCGCAGCGGCACGTTCGGGAGCTTCCCGCCGGTCAGCCGGGCCGCGATGGCGTCGGCGGCCTGCCAGGCGGTGGGGACGCCCGATGCGCACGACATGCGCAGCGGCTTGTCGCCGGGGCCCGTCACCATGGCCGCGTCGCCGATGGCGTACACGTCCGGGTGGGAGTACGAGCGCAGGGTCCCGTCGACCACGATCTGGCCGGTGTCGGTGACCTGCAGGGTGGTGCCCGTCGCGATGGGGTGGACGGCGAAGCCGGTGGTCCACACGGTGACCGCGGCCGGGATGGCGGTCCCGTCGGCGGTGATGACGCGGTCGGCCTCCACGCCGGTGACGGTGGCGTGCTCGTGCACGGTGACGCCGAGCCGGTCAAGGACCTTCCGCAGGTGCCGGACGGCCTTGGGCGACAGCCAGTCCCCGAGGCCGCCGCGGGCGGCGAGGGCCACGGCGAGATCGGGGCGGGCCTCGGCGATCTCGCTCGCGGCCTCCAGGCCGGTGAGGCCGCCGCCGACCACGACCACGGGCTGCCCGGCGGCCAGGCCGGCGAGGCGCTCGCGCAGCCGGAGCGCTCCGGCGCGGCCGGCGATCTCGTGGGCGTGCTCGGCGGTGCCGGGGACGCCCTGGTCGTTCCAGCCGCTGCCGAGGGCGTACACGAGGGTGTCGTACGCGATCTCCACCGCGCCGTTCGCTGCGTCGAGGAGGGTGACGGTCCTGCGGTCGACGTCGATGCCGGTGACCTTCCCCGGCTTCAGCTCTACCCCGGTGCCCGCGAACATCTCGTCGAGGGGCCGGGCCTTGAGGTCGTGACCGGCCGCGAGCTGGTGCATCCGGACGCGCTCGACGAAGTCGGGCTCCGCGTTGACGAGGGTGATGGCGACGTCTTCGCGGTGCAGCCGCCTGGCGAGACGCCCGGCGGCACTGGCTCCGGTGTATCCGGCTCCGAGGACGACGATGCGGTGCTGCATGTCCTGGCTCCTGTCTGCTTCTCAGCGCTCTTCGGTGGGTTCGCGCCTTGAACCGGGCGGCCCGCCGTTTCCTGACAGGAGCGGGTTGTGAAGTGGCTCACACACGGGGGTCAGAAGGCTCGGAACACGGGTTCGCCATGGTCGCCGGCCGCCCATCGCCGGCTGGCGCGTTCGAGCTTGTCGGGGTTGACCTGGTTGCGGAGGCCGGCGATGCCCTCGGCGGTGACCTCCAGGCACATGACGCCGATGACCCGGCCGTCGAAGACGGCCACGACGGCGGGGCCGCCGTTGGCGGTCGCGGCGTGGATCTCGGGCGAGCCGCCGACGAGGGCCTGTTTGGCTTTGCCGGGTGTGAACAGGCCGCGGATGAACTTCGCGACGGCGAGCGCGCCCTCGAATGCCTTGGCGCGGGCCGGGATCTTCCCGCCGCCGTCGCCGATGGACACGACGTCCTGGGTGAGCAGCCGCACGAGCGGCTCGGTCCGGCCGCTGGCGGCCGCCGCGAGGAATTCCTCGACGATCCGCCGCGCGGCGGCCTCGTCGATCTCGGTACGGGCCTTGCCGTCCGTGACGTGCTTCTTGGCACGGTGGAGGATCTGCTGGCTGGCGGCCTCGGTGATGCCGAGGATCTCGGCGATCTCCCGGTGCGGGTAGTCGAAGGCCTCTCGCAGCACGTACACCGCCCGCTCGCCCGGGGTGAGGCGTTCCAGAAGGACGAGGACCGCGTACGAGACCGACTCGCGCTGTTCGGCGGTGTCGGCCGGGCCGAGCATCGGGTCCCCGGCGAGCAGCGGCTCGGGGAGCCACTGGCCCACGTAGGTCTCGCGCCGTGAGCGGGCCGAAGTGAGTTGGTTGAGGCACAGGTTGGTGAGCACCTTGGTCAGCCAGGCCTCGGGGACCTCGACGCGGCCGACGTCCGCGGCCTGCCAGCGCAGGAACGTCTCCTGCACGGCGTCCTCGGCCTCGCTCGCGGAACCGAGCATGCGGTACGCGATGGCCTCCAGGCGGGGCCTGGACGCCTCGAACCGGTCCACGTCGTGCACGGTCAGTGCCATGCCCGGATCTTAGCCCTCGCGGTGCGAGACGGCTGAGGCACATCCGTAGCGCCGTGCCCCACGGCAGCACCGGGGTGCCGGTCGCGCCTCGGCCGGGGTGGGCCGCCGACACTTCTGCCGGATCAGGGGAGACGGCGGGGCGGGTGGTTGGCCTGTGCCGGCCGTGGGCCGGTCGACGTCGGGAGCAGCGTGTGGCAGAGCTGGGAGTGTGGAAGTGGGTGGGTGCGCGGAGCCGCCTGCTTCCGGCCGTCCGCTCCTGTTCGCCGTCTCACTGGACCTGGCCACGCCCCGCGCTGTCAGTGCCGCGGCTCTCTACGCGGCTACGGCTTTGGTGGCCGCCCCGCTGCTGTCCTTGCGGGGGACCCTCCTCACCGGGCTGAGCGCCTTCGTCCTGGATGCGGCCATGTTCCGCATCTTCGGCTGCATCGAGAGCGCGATCGCGTTGAGCGAGCTGGCGATGGTCGCGGCGGTGAGCGGGATCGCGGCCTTCCTCAATCGTCTTGTGCGCCACCGGGAGATGGGGTTGCAGTCGGCCCGCGACATCGCCACCGCCGCTTGGACCGCGAGTCCCAGCATCCATCCGAGGCTGGACAACGTGCCGTTGACGCGTCCGCGCGGAGTCGCCGGGACGAGGATGATCGCCACGATGGGAGGCGGGCTGACCGCGACACCGGCGGCCAGATCCAGCACGTCACCGACAGCGTGTCCCATGTGCCGCCTCCGCTGGGATGAGGTGGCCGGCCCGGCACCGTCCACGCGGCCCTCCCGTGCAGCGTCGGATGCCGCCTGCCGCGCGGCGCGGTGCCGGCGGCAACCAAGTGAGCGGCGGCGGGCGTCGCGGGACCGCCCCCGCCCGGGTCACGCGATGGCCGGGTCCGACTCCTCGCGCACCGTCCAGGACGGGCCGTCCGGCAGCGCGCGGGTCGCCTGGCCGATCCCCCGCAGCGGCACGACGACGACCGCTGCCGCGGCCAGGGCACACAGGAGCCAGGTCAGGGCCCAGGGCAGCCGGTCGGGGCCGAACCAGAGGACGGGGGCGGCGATCGCCGCCGCGAGCAGGGCGCCGCCGAGGAGCCACCTGTGCACCGGCGCGGAGAATTTGGCGGTGCGCGGCACACGGCGGACGGCGCGGTCTGCGGTGTCGGGACGGGTGGTGCTCTTGAGGTACGGGCGCGCCTCGTCCGGGTCCGTGAGGCCCATGACCGTCTCGCCGTTGTCGGCGACGAACGCCGCGGGCAGTTCGTCCTCAATCAGCTTCCATCGCTCCGGCCAGCAGAGCCAGCCCTCCTGGCCGCCGAGGCGCAGGGCCGCTCTGCCCACCTCCTCCACGGGGCCGGCGAGTCTGATCTCGCGTCCGCCCTCCTGGAGGACGATCCAGTGGAACTGCGTGACGTCCAGCTGCCCCGGCTTGTCGCCGCGCTTGAGGTAGCGCATCCGCACCGGCTCCCCGGCCCTGACGCGTACGGCGTGGAGTTCGCCCCGGCCGGCGTCCTCGGACAGTACGCGCATCTTGGCGCGGATGTCTGCCTGCGTGGTCTGGCGGCGGGCGAACTGGAGCGTCTTCGCCGTCAGGACGAAGACGAGGATGATCAGCACGCCGGCGAGCACCCCGCCCGTACCGGCGGCCAGCCGGGTGAGGAAGAACGGCGTCACGATGAGGAGCACGGCGCCCGTGGTACGGCCGGCGTCACGGGCGGGCATCGGCAGCCGGCGCGGCAGGGGCGGCGGCGCGGCCGGCTGCGAGTCGGAGGGTGCCGGGCGCAGCCGGGGTGCCAGGCGGCAGGCAAGCGCCCATGCTCCGGCGGCGGCCGCGGACGCCCCGAGCGCCGTCAGGATGTCCCAACGCGGGGCGGGTGCGTCGTAGCGCACGAAGACCAGCGCCAAGGCGACCGCGGCGCACGCCAGGGCGCCGCCGCCGAAGCCGCGGGTCATCAGGGTGGAGCGTCGCATGGCTGTCCTTCGCCTTCAGTTGAGCCGGGGTGGGGCACCGTCTCGGGAGGCCGGGTGGGCGCGGGCGGCGGGCTTCCGGGCGAGGTGCGTGGGGGCCAGGCGAGTCGACGGCCGTGCGGTGCACCAGTGTCGTCGTTGATCCACTGTGAAGTAAAGTCCCCTGCCGTCGAGTTGGGCCTGCGGCACGAAAGCGGGACCCTGTGTCGGAGAATCTGACGCGCGACAGCCCTCGGCGGCCGCTCGGAGTAATGCTCATGACCTGTGGATCGACCTCGGGGTGGACGGGAAGGGCGTACCTTCCCGAATGATCGACTTCTGGTCATCGAGTAGGTCGGCGTTGCATTGCACCGTCGGTCGGGAAGGCACGCTTGTGCTGTGCGTTGTGAATGCCGATGGAACGACCGGGACCGGCTCCCTGATCGACGACATCGTCCGCGAGGGTGCGAGGCGGATGCCGGCCGCCGCGCTCGCCATGGTCTTCAAGCTGGTCGAGTCCGCCCAGCAGCGGTGGCGGGCCGTGAACGCACCCCACCTCGTCCCCCTCGTGTGCTCCGGGGCCCGATTCGAACGCGGAGTCCTGGTCGAGGGCACCGAAACTCTGGCTGCCTGAGGAGGGGGACCGCGATGACCCCGGACGCGCGGGCTGCGGCGGGCCTGGTCACCGCGGGGATGTCAGTGGCATGAGGTTGACTGTCGGCCGTGGGAACCAATGCATTCGTCGACAGCGTCTGGCGCCTGATCAACGAGAATCCCCTCGAACTGGATGAACCCGTCATCCTGGAGGCCCCGCCGGGCATGAACCTGCATGAACTCGTCGCGGAATTCGGCCGGTGGGCGGGGCAGCACCGGAATTTGGCAGCGGGCGGGTTCGTCGATCCGTCGCTCAGTGAACGCACCGGCCTGCCGCTGGCCGAGCCCTTCGGGGCTGGGGAATTGCTGGAGATGCGGGGCTGGGGCTACCGGAACCGCTGGGTCGGGTGCGGCCTGGTCGCGTCCCCCGACGGCCCACGGGCTGTCGCCGTGATCACCCACCGCGAGGACCCGGTGGCTGCCGGGTTCCCGCAAGGCGCGTCCTGGGCCGAGAAGCTGCGCATCGTCACCGGCTGGGAACCGATACCCAAGCCGCGCGTGGACTGGCCCGCCATCGAGGCCGACCTCGGCACACCACTACCCAGCGACTACAAGGAGGTCGTCGACCTGTTCGGTGCGGGCAGCTTCGACGAGTACTTCGAGCTTGCCGTGCCCGGCGGCCCCGGCGCTGGGCGCAACCCGTGGAAAACGTACGGCCCCGACCTGGCATCCGGTGGACTCGTGCCTTGGGGCTGGTCGGAATACGAGCTCGGACTCATGTGGTCGACGGGCGCGACCGATCCTGACGAGTGGACCGTGGTCACGCGGTCGGAAGGCGATGACGAGCAGCAATTCGATTGCGGAGCTGGCGAGTTCATCTTGCGCATGCTCACAGATGTGCAGTTGGGATACCCCATGAGCCACGCCCCCGGGCACTTCTTCGTGAGCTATGGCCCGCTGCACTCCTGACAGCGGAACGGTGCGCCGGCCAGCGGCCGAGTCGCCCCGCCAGGTGCAGCCTCGACGCGGCGCCGACCGGCGTGAGGGGCCGGCCCGCCTGCCGGGCGGCACATAGGACGATTTTGCGCCGAGTTGAGTTGTGTGAGCGGTAACACACCATTTGTATGGCGCCTTGCGTCGCGCGCCACGGACCTTCACACTGCACCCCGTCCAGTCGACCGGCGGGTGAATTCCCGTTGGCCGGAAGACGATTGCCGGTCGAGGGGTCGGTGGAGTTCGGTTCGCGTGGTCTGTGACGCCGCCGGGTGCCGGTGGCTTCCCTGAGGGAGCTGATCGTGACGATCTGGAACAGAAGAGCCTTGGCGAGACGTACGGGCGGCAGTGCCGTGGCGCTGGTGGGGGCGGTGGGTATGGCTGTCGCCGCCGCGCTTCCCGCATCGGCGATCAACTCGTACAACGCGACTCCGGCGCCGGAGCGGACCGAGGTCGGCGCACTGGTCGCGCAGTGGGACGACGACGCGGACCCGGCGACACCGGACCGGGTTGACTGGGTCTGCTCCGGGACGATGGTCGACGCGGACACGTTCGTGACAGCGGGGCACTGCACCACGGACTGGCCGTCGGGAGTGCGCTTTTACGTGTCCCTGGAGCAGGACGTGCAGTCCGCCCTCGACGCAGCGGCGGCGGCCCACCCCGCGAGTCCGTCGGACATCGCGTCCTCGGTGGGCGTGGAGGGCACGGCGTACACCGACCCGGCCTATCCCGGGCCGGCGTCCGATCCGCACGACATCGCCGTGGTCCAGCTTCCGGCGGACGCCGTGGCCGCACGCTGGGCATTCACGCCCGCCGTCCTCCCGCACGCGGGGGAGCTCGGGGCGCTCGGCCCCCGGATGCTGGACGTGACGGGATTCGAGGTGGCCGGTTATGGCACCGAGGAGGCCCTGCGCGGTCCCGGCGGACAGACCCACCCCGGCGGCGGCGTCCGCATGAAGGCCCCCCTGACGTTCGACGCCCTCAATCCCTCCTGGGTCAGGCTGGCGATGACCGAGCCGCAGGGCAACGGCGGTGCCTGCTACGGGGACTCCGGCGGCCCCAACTTCGCCACGCTGGACGGGCGGCGAGTGCTCGTCGCGACCACCATCACCGGGGACACCCCCTGCTACGCGACCAACGTCGCGTACCGGCTCGACACCCCGGCCGCCCGGGCCTTCCTCGCCCGGTTCATCACCCTCCCATAACGGCGGCAGACGCGATCTCCCAGTCCGGGAGCCCATCCGCCTGCCGAGGTCGAGACCCGTCGACCCGGAATCCGAGGAGATGTACATGCAGCTACGAGCACGGCTCGGCGCGATAGGTGTCATGGTCATGGCGGTGATCCCGCTGACGGCCCTCGGCACCGCCGAAGCCTCGCCCGCCACGGCGCCACCGGCACCGGCGACCGCACACTCCTGCGCCACCGCCAAGCCCGGGTTCGCCTCCTGCAAGGCGCTCGTCCGTACGGACGCCGCCGCGAAGCCGGTCACGCCAGCCGTCACCCCGTCCGGGTACGGCCCCTCCAGCCTCCAGGCGGCGTACAACCTGCCGTCGTCGACCGCGGGAGCAGGCCGCACGGTGGCGATCGTCGACGCCTTCGACGACCCCACCGCCGAATCCGACCTGGCCGTCTACCGCAGCCAGTTCGGACTGCCCCCGTGCACCACGGCCAACGGCTGCTTCAAGAAGATCGACCAGGACGGCGGTGCCAACTACCCGCGCAAGGACGGCGGCTGGGCCCAGGAGATCTCGCTCGACCTCGACATGGCGTCCGCGATCTGCCCCAACTGCACGATCCTGCTGGTCGAGGCGAAGACCAACTCCTTCGCCAACCTCGGCGCGGCGGTCAACCGAGCCGCCGCGACCCCCGGCGTGGTGGCGATCAGCAACAGCTACGGCGGCTCCGACGCCTCGGACGCCACCTATGGCTCGTACTACAACCACCCGGGCATCGCCGTGACCGCCAGCTCCGGTGACAGCGGCTACGGGGCGAGCTACCCGGCCTCCTCGCACTACGTCACCGCCGTCGGCGGCACCACCTTGAACAGCGCCTCCAACGCCCGCGGCTGGACCGAAACCGCCTGGAGCGGAGCCGGCAGCGGATGCTCCGCATACAACACCGCGCTCACCGGAGCGGCCTCCTTCGACACCGGCTGCGCCAAGAGGGCCGAGGCCGACGTGTCCGCCGTCGCCAACCCGTCGACCGGTGTCGCCGTCTACGACAGCACCGCCTACCAGGGCCAGTCCGGGTGGCTGGTCTTCGGCGGCACCAGCGTCTCCGCCCCGATCATCGCCTCGGTCTACGCCCTCGCGGGCAACACCGGGTCGATCGACAACAACTACCCCTACGCCCACTCCGCGTCGCTGTGGGACGTCACCTCCGGGAGCAACGGCAGCTGCCCGACAACCCAGTGGTGCAACGCCCGCGTCGGCTGGGACGGACCCACCGGACTGGGTACTCCCAACGGCGTCGGGGCCTTCTAGGCCCTGACCATGTGCGGGGCCGGAGGGCGCTCTGCCTTCCGGCCCCGCTGATCGTTTCGGACGCGGCCTCCGCCGGATCGCCCGACAGGCCGATGCCCCGGCTTGACCGTCCGATTCGCACCCACCGAGGCCGCAGGCGGTCCCGCACCGGCAGGACCGGCCCAGGTCGACGCCGAGCTGCCCAGCCGGCACCGGCGGCATCCCCAGGGCTTTCCCGGACGACGGTGTCATAGGAGCCCTGCGTTACAAACGGTGTCATAGGAGCCCTGCGTTACAACTTGCTCAGCAGGACGGGCAGTTTGCGCATGTCCTGGAAGACGACGGTGCCGGGCCCTTCGAGCTGCTCGGCCGGGGTGAGCCCGCCGGCGTAGCCGAGGGAGCGCATGCCGGCGGCGCGGGCGGCCTGGATCCCGGGGCGGCTGTCCTCGACTATTACACACGCGGCCGGATCGACGCCCATGCGCTCGGCGGCGTACAGGAACAGGTCGGGGGCGGGCTTGCCGCGCGCCACCTCCGTGGCGCTGTGGATACGGCCCGCGAACCGCTTGTACAGGCCGGTGCGGCCCAGCGTGTGGCGCATCTTCTCGTGGGAACCGCTGGAGGCCACACAGATCGGCAGCGTGATCGCGTCGAGCGCTTCGGGCAGCCCGTCCACCGGGGTCAGCCCGGCGTCCACGGCCTGACGGTGCAGTTGCTCGAACCGCTCGGCCCAGACCGCGGCCGTCTCTTCCCCGAGCCGTTCGGCGACCTGCTCGCGGATCGCGGCGTGCGAACGCCCGATGAACCGGGCCACCACCTCATCCTCGGTGAGCGGCCAGCCCAATTCGGCGCCGAGGGCCACCTGGACCCGGACAGCGATGCGCTCGCTGTCGACCAGAACCCCGTCGCAGTCGAATATCACCAGTTCGATCGGCTTGATCATCTGGGCAGCATAGAAGCGTTCCCGGGCCCGCTCGGCGATGGGACCCGATCCAGGCCCATCCACGCCACCCCAGTCGCCTCTTGCGGGGAGAAGTGGGGATCGAGTGTCGATGCTCACGTGTTTTCCCAGAGCCGTGGTTGCAGACGGTGGCGACGCGCTCGTGGTGGTCTTCGACCAGGGGCTCACCTTCCCAGGCCCAGGTCTCCTGGAGCGGGAACTGGGCGGCGGGATTCCGATCCCCTGGTCGGGCCAGTCCGGGGGGGAGCCGGCCGAGGGGCAGAAGGGCGCCATCTTCCGGCGGCCCCAGGGATGACCCGTTGGCGAATTCGGCGACCAAGCTCCGGTACGGCTCCGGGAGGACGACCTTGTTCCCGGATTCCCACGCCGCGACGACTTCGTCTCCGAGTGCCGGGCGCCACTCCGGCTCGAAGGCGGAGCGCAGGAACTCCAGGGTGGTCTCGTCAGGGCTTTGATCGGGTGATGCGGTTGTCGCGGTAGCACGCCGGCAGAAGAGGCTGACAGAGCCGCTACGAGGGAGTCGGGCTCGAATGTTTGGGTGGGGAAGCCGACGCTGCCGTTGGGGAAATACGTGAAGTTCCACACCCCTACGTGACACCAAGGGCCTCCTTCCCGAGCTCGCATGTACCCGGACGATAAGCATCGCCGGGCTGAGCACGGAAGGGGGCCCGGCCCTCACAGTACTCCAGCGCCGCCCGGCGACCTGCACCAGCACGGACAGCGGCACCGGGCGGGGTGAAAGCAGCGGGTGCTGGGAGGGTCAGGAGATGAGGCCAACCTCCCGGCCGAGGTTGAGTTCGACGCCGTCCGGCTGCTGGAGGCCGCCGTCGAAGAGGTGCTTGATGCGGTGGGCGTTCTCGGGCCTGCCGGAGGTCCGGAAGAAGGCTGCCAGGGCCGTGCCGGCTTCCTGGACCGACGGCTCGGTGACGGCGTCGACAAGTGCCTTGGTCTCCTGTACCGCCACCTTGTCGAACCCGGCGACCCGGCGGGCGAAGGCGTCGACGAACTGGGCCAGTTCGTCCTCCGGTACGACGCGGTTGACGTAGCCGTATGCCGCTGCCAGGTCGGCGGGGAAGTCATCGGCGCCCAGCAGGATCTCCAGGGCGCGGCCCCGGCCCAGGATGCGCGGCAGCCGGCCGCTGGGGTTGCCTCCCGGGACCGACCCGATGCCGACCTCGAACTGACCGAGTATGGCGCCCGGTCCGGCGAAGCGGATGTCGGTGGCCAGGGCGAACTCGCTGCCTGCGCCGCGGGCGCGTCCGTTGATCTCGCTGATGGTGACAGCGGGCACCATGGCCAGCCGGCGGAGGTTGTCCGCGAAGGGGTGGAGACCGGAGGGGGCCGGCTTCATGGCGGCCACGCGGGAGCGGTCGGCCAGCATGTCCCAGTGCGCCATGAAAAAGTCGGGGTTCGCGCTGCGGAAGACGACAGCGGTGAGGTCGGCAGCCTGTTCCATGCGGGTGATCAGTTCCGCGAGCTGCTCGATGGTGTCCGGGTCGATCAGGTTGATCTCTCCGTTGGAGAAGGTCACCCTCCAGTAGGACGGACTGACTTCCTGGACCTGGAACTGCTGGTGTGCGCTCATGAACTCTTTCCTTGCTGATGATGATGCCGGAGGTCGACGCACAGTGCTGTGAGGCCCGTGCTGGTCGGAGACTCTGACTTTACTTTCTATAGCAAGGATAGGGGAGCTCCGACGGCGTGCGAAGAGACCGCGGTCACACTCGCGGATCGACGAAGGGCCCCAGGGTCCGCCCTGAGCCCTGTCGCCCATGGGTCTGAGCGGTGCTGTGCAATGGGTCGAGAACGACCAGAAGGCCAGGTCCCCGAGGTCGGAGACCTGGCCCGGCGCGGACGGGTGATCCGGATGGCATTCGAGCCGTGACCGTGCGGCCGTCGGTGAGGGGGCCGGGGTTAGTTGTGCACCCAACCGGCCGACCTCCGGGTGCCGCGAGAACGGCCGGCCTTCGCGGACGGCGACCGCGCCTGAGGCGACCCTGCCGCCGATGTCCACGGCAAGGTCGGGGGAGCCGTCGCGGTTGGTTTCCGCGGACGGTGGACTCGGAGCACAGTCGGGCGGCCGCTCCTACAGTGACGCGGCCAGCGTGACGGCCGCAGCCACGGCCACGGGTAGCAGCACGATGGGGGTGATGGCGGCATTGCGGGTGGCGCTGTCGCTGTACTCGCCCTTCTTGGCGTGGAAGCAGATTGCGCCGATGAGCACCACCACCGTGCCTGCCGCGGCTGCTATGCCCAGCGGCTGCCACCAGATGCCGACACCCAGCCCGGCGGCCGCGGCCACCTCGGCGAGTCCCACGAAGCGGACGAGGCTGGAGCTGAGCCCCTTCTGGATGAGGCCGTCCGGGACGGCGCCCTTGAGCTGCACCTTGGGAGCGCCGGCGGCGAGGAAGACGAGGGCGAGCAGACTGCTGAGGATGACAGCGGCTATGTACACAATGGTTCCTAGTCGAAGAAGAGCACGGTGGGTTAGCGCGAAGGGGGGGGCCTCGCGATGCGTCCCGGTGAGTTCGCCTCGGCCGACAAGTGGCCTTCACTCGTCGGCAAGGCAGGCCTGGCGGTGCCGACTCCGTTGGACCCGCCCTTCTGCGCCTGTCAGCGATCGACGATGGGGCGGCGAGTCATGCGGAAACGTTCGGTTCTGCCCGGCCCGGGTTCGGCGTGACTGGCCAGGCTCTTGATGCCGCGCCCGGGCTCTTCAACCTCAGACGGGTGGCAGAGCGACACACTCCGAGGGCCGAACCCCTCGTGCGCCATAAAAGCACTACTTGACACGTCAAGCAAATTCGGGTGTTCATGAGTCATCACGAGGCGAGGTCGGCTTCACACTCGGGGCCGCCTCCTTGATTCCCGTCACACATTGACGCGTCAAGGAGTTAGGCTGTGGCAGCAGGTGCCGACCGTGTCCCCCCGTCGCGGTCGGCGCTTGTCCTTTGCCGGTCAGGCGTCGCCACCCCGTGGTGAGTCAAGGGCCGGCATGGTGCGTGTCCTTGTGTCGCACGCGGCGGGGGAGCGTTCCGTGCGGATCCGGCCCGGTCCCCCCGCCACAGAGGCGGAGCATGTTCTCCGGCATCCAGGCCTGCGCGGGCAGCAGCGCATCCCACCCCAGGTGCTGCGCCTGGACCCGCGCGCCCAAATCCTCGCCCTGCACGCTGACCTGGCCCGGCACGACCGGGAGTGGCTGGCCGTTCTCGACGAGGGCGCGGCACAGCAGGTGGCAGCGCTGCCACGCCCCCGGCCAGGTGGGACACCAGGACGGGTCGATGGTCTCCAGCGCGTCTCTGCGTTCCTCGGACAGCGCCCCGCCGGTGGTACCGACCGGCTGCCCGGCCTCGCGCCGCTGCGCGAGGGCGCCGGCGAGTCGTCCGGCGGTACGCTGGTTCTTCATCCAGGTGCCCACGGGGTATCCGTTCCAGACCGCCGTGGGCGGCGACAAGGGCGGACGCCGCCGCCTGGGGGAGTAGGGCGAGAAGGCCGGCGCCGCATCCGTGACCTCGGACCACCCCCGCCTGCGCGGCGAGCACGCGACCTGCTCCGAGGGCAGGGCGGTGCTGGCCGGACCACCCCGCCTGCGCGGGGAGCGCCGCCCCATGTCCACGAGAACCGGCCCGCAGGCGCGGACCGCCCCTGCCTGCACGGGGGGACTCTCGCGCTTCCTCCAAGACGGCCCACCGTCGGCTCCTGCCGAGCTGGACCGACGCCTGCACCGGCCGTCAGGGCAAAGCCGGGAGTTGTGGTTGCGGCCGTCTGCGGGCCGAGCCACGAGCCCACCGGCTGCCGCCGCCGACAGTGCCGCGTCGGGCCGACCCGCCACCACGTGGATGCGATGGATGGTCCCGTCGACTTAAACCGATTCAATGATCTCTCGAATCTGATCCACTAAATCTGTCCAACTCGTTGCCATGGAGGGGTGATGGCCTTCGGAGTGTGATTGAAGCGTTTCAGTACCCTTCTTGAGGAGCGCCCGTGCGTCAGCAGATCGCCGCGGCGGTCGCTGCATCAGTCCTCGTCGTGGTGGCAACCGCGACGGCGACAGCAGCGAGTCCACCCGCCGCCCCCGCCGCCCCCGACGTCGCTGCAACGAGCGTCGGCGATTTGAGGGTCAACGCCCTTGACGACCCGCTCGGAATACCGTTGACGGCGCCCACCCTCGGCTGGCAGCTCGACTCCGACCGCCGCGGCGTCACGCAGCGGGCCTACGAGATACACGTCGCCTCTTCGGTCGACCGCCTCGACGACCCCGACGTCTGGGACAGCGGCAAGGTCTCCTCCCGTCAGTCGGTCGACGTCCGCTACGGCGGCCCCGCGCTGCAGCCGCAGACCGACTACGTCTGGTCCGTCCGCGTATGGGATGACCGGGGCATCGCCACCCAGTGGAGCGCGCCCGCCAAGTTCGGCACCGCTCTGGGCGACCGGCCGTGGACCGCCGCGTGGATCGGCGCGCAGACACCGGCGCTGGGTGCCAAGTGGACCGACTACACGATCAAGTTCACCGCTTCCGACATCAACGGGGCGCTCGGCGTCTACTTCCGCGGTCAGGACACCGAGAACGCCTACATGTGGCAGATCAGCGACTCCGAGGACGCGCTGCGCCCGCACGTCAAGCGCAACAGCGGCTACTCGGTCCTCAAAGCGACACCGTTCCCGGCCGGGTTCGACTTCGCCGCCGAGCACGAATACGCGATCGCCGTCGACGGCGACACGATCACCACCACCGTCGACGGCAAGCAGCTGGACCAGCGCACCGATGCGACGTTCGGCGGCCCCGGCACGATGGGCTTCCGCACCAGCGGCGCGGAGCGCGGTCTGGTCCGCGACGTCACGGTCAACAGCGCAGACGGCACCGTCCTGGTCGACACCGCCTTCCCGGCGGGCGACCGCACCTTCGCGTCCGGCACCGTGACCGCCGGCGGCCTGCGCGTCGACAGCGCGGGCGGCGAGGCCTGGCTGCGCCGCGACAAGCCCGTTCCGCTGCTGCGCAAGGAGTTCGATCTCGGCGGCAGGAAGGTCGCCCGGGCACGCGTCTACGCATCGGCGCGCGGCGTGTACGAACTGCGGCTCAACGGCGCCCGGGTGGGCAGTGCCGAACTCGCACCCGGCTTGACGGCGTACGACAAACACATCGACTACCAGACCTACGACGTGACCCGGCAGGTCCGCGACGGCGCCAACGTACTCGGCGCCGAGGTCGCACCGGGCTGGTACAGCGGCAAGGTCGCCATGTTCGGCACCGACGTCTACGGCAAGGACAACTCGGTGATCGCCGAGATGCTGGTCGACTTCACCGACGGCACGAGCACCACCATCCGTACCGACGGCACCTGGACCACCACCTCCGGTCCGACCCGCGAGGCCGACCTGCTCGACGGCGAGTCCTACGACGCGCGGGTGGGGAAGCAGGTCGCCGGCTGGGACAAGCCCGGCTTCGACGACGCGAGCTGGGCCACGGCGGACGTCCGCGACGAGCCGACGACCGTACTCGAACCGCAGACCGCGGTCGACGTACGGGTCACCCAGGAACTCAGGACCGCGAAGCGGATCGACTCGCCCACCGCCGGCACCTACCTCTACGACCTCGGGCAGAACATGGTCGGCCACGTGCGCCTCACCCTCAAGGGCGAGCCGGGCCGGACGGTGAGGATCCGGCACGGCGAGGTGCTCAGCCCCGACGGCACGCTCTACACCGCGAACCTGCGCAGCGCGAAAGCGACCGACTACTACACCTTCGCCACCGACCAGCCGGAGACGTTCGAGCCGTCGTTCACCTTCCACGGCTTCCGGTACGTCGAGATATCCGGCGTCGACGAGGCCCCCGCGGCCGAGGACCTGGCCGGTGTCGTCGTCGGCACCGACGGGGACCTCACCAGCAGCCTCGACACCAACTCCGACCTGGTCGACCAGCTGCACAACAACATCGTCTGGGGCATGCGCGGCAACTTCCTGTCGATCCCCACGGACACCCCGGCGCGCGACGAGCGGATGGGCTGGACCGGCGACATCGACGTCTTCGCCCGCACCGCCGTCTACAACATGGACGCCCAGTCCTTCCTCACCAAGTGGATGCAGGACCTGCGGGACACCCAGCGGCCCAACGGTTCGCTGCCCGGCGTCGCCCCCGTGGTCCCCGGCCGCTTCGACGGCGGCTACGAGTCGGCCGGCTGGATGGACGCCGGCGTGCACGTGCCGTGGACGCTGTGGCAGGCGTACGGCGACACCGACGTCATCCGCGAGAACTACGACATGATGAAGCGGTACGTCGACTTCCTCGACGCCGACTCCACCGGCCACATCCGCTCCGCCGGCGGCTATCTCGACTGGCTCAACCTCGACGACGCGACCCCGGCCGACGTACTCGACACCGCGTTCGTCGCCAAGAGCACACGTGAGTTCGCGCAGATGGCGGCCGCCGTCGGCCGGAACGGCGACGCGGCGGCGTACCAGCAGCGCTACGAGGCGATCAGGTCGGCGTACCAGGCGGCGTTCATCGGCGCCGACGGCACCGTGAAGGGCGACAGCCAGACCTCGTACATCCTGACGCTGACCAACGACCTGGCCCCCGCCGACCGGCGCGACAAGGTCGTCGCCAAGTTCGTCAAGACCCTCGAGCGCCGCGACTACCACCTGTCGACCGGCTTCCTCGGCGTCGACGGACTGCTGCCGGCACTCACGCAGGCGGGCCGCTCCGACATCGCCTACCGGCTGCTGCAGCACAAGGACTACCCGTCCTGGGGCTACGAGATCGGGAAGGGCGCTACCACGGTCTGGGAACGATGGAACTCGATCAACCCCGACGGTTCCTTCAACGACGTGGGGATGAACTCGTTCAACCACTACGCGTACGGCGCGGTCGGCGAGTGGATGTACCGCACCATGGCGGGCGTCTCAGCCGCTGAGCCGGGCTACCGCAAGGTGCTCATCGCCCCGGAGCCCGGTGAGGGCATCGACCACGTCGACTTCAGTCACCAGACGCCGTACGGCACGGTGCGCAGCGCGTGGAGCACGACCAGCGGGTCGATGAAGCTCGACGTCACCGTGCCGGCGAACACCACCGCCCAGGTGCGCATCCCGGCGGCGAACCGCTGGGCGGTCACCGAGGGCGGCACGCCGATCAGCGAGGTCGACGACGTGAGATACGTCGAGCAGGCCGGCGGGAACGTGGTGCTGGAGATCGGCTCGGGGCACTATGCGTTCGCGGTCGACCCGGTGCTGGGGGACCTGGGGGCGGCCCGGGCACAAGCAGCGTCGTTCGCCGACGATGTCGACGCGCTGCCGGCGCGCGGTCCCGGCAAGATCGCCAAGGGTCACCTGCAGCTCCGCACCGCCCTGATGCGGAAGGAGCTCGAAGCTGCGTGGCGCCTGCAGAGCCAGGGCGCGGACGAGCGGCTGACCGCCGCCGCGGTGCACCGTGCGCTCGCCGGCGTGGCAGACCTCGACCGATGGACGCAGACGTACGCCGAGCAGGGAGCCATCGACAAGACAGCGGCCACAGCGCTGCGCGATGCGCTGGCCGGCATCGAGCGGACCCTTTCGCGGGCATCGTCGCGCCTGGTCGGCGCAGTGGCCACGCTGGACGTGCCGGCCGGCGAGATCCTCCCGGGCGATGTCGTCCGCGTGACGGTGGCGTTGAAGAACACCGGCAAGCGACCGCTGACCGGCGTCGATTCGTCTGTGCAGGCACCCAGCGGCTGGACGGTGAAGTCCGTGGGCCGGCACGCGTCCACCACAGGCGCGGGCAGTACGCTCGAGCACGCCTACGACGTCACGGTCGCGGCGGACGCGCAGGCGTCCATGGCCGACCTCACCGGCTCGGTGTCCTACCGGTACGCGGGAGGAACGGCGACGCTACCGGTGTCGGCGGGCCTGGTGGTCGCCCCCGGCGTCGCCATCGACGGTGTGTCCACTACGCCTGACCCGGCCGGCCCGGGTGAGGCGGCCACCGCCGCCACCGTGCTGACCAACCGCACCGATGTCGTGCAGTCCGGCAAGCTCACGCTCGACCTCCCTGAGGGCTGGCCGACGCCGAACCCGGTCGGCTACCACCTGGACCCGGGGGAGAAGAGGACGGTCCAAGCCGTCGTGACGGTGCCGCTCACCGTCGTCGAGCAGAAGGCCACGGTCACCGTGATGACCGGCTCGACGCCGGCGGAGCAGGCGACCGGCGCGATCGCGGTCTCGCTGCCCACCCCACCCGCGGAGTCGAGCGACCACGTCGACCTCGGTGACGGGCCGTCGGAGTCCGCCCACCGGCTGACGGCGTCGGAGCACTCGGGGACGAACATCGAGGCCGGGCTGACACGCCGTTACACCCACTCTTCCTACCCGGGTGGCTGGTTGGAGTTCGATGCCGCCGTCCCCTCCCATGGTCGCTTCGTGGTCCGCATCGTCGAGACCTTCGACGGTGCTCGGCGCAAGACCTATGACGTCCAGGTCGACGGCGAGGTGGTGCACAGCGTCGACCTGAGGCGAAGCGAGGGCGGCCAGGGCACCATCACCCACCAGTTCGTGGTCGACCCCTCCGCCGGCTCGTCGGACGGCACCGTGCGGCTCCGCTTCCAGGACACCGGCACCGACTACGACCCCTCGATCGCCGACGTGTGGGTGGTGCCAGTCGGCTGATGCCGCCGGCGACCGTCGTGTGCCTGAGCACCCCTGTGACGGGGTTCTCAGGCACACGACCCGCGGCAAGGGCAGGACCACGCTGTCCACCTCGGCCTGGTCGAGCACGTCCACCGCGGGGGTGATGGGCAGCGAACGACGCCCGTTGTCAGGGCACGTCTAGACTCTCGTGTCCATGACCGCGACCGAGGATCTTGAGCTCATCCAGCAGCTGGCTGACACAGCCGATGGCATCTCCATGAAGTACTTTGCCGCAGGGGCCGTGCCGACACAGACAAAGGCCGACGGCAGTCCGGTCACCCAGGCCGATCGCGAGGTCGAGAGGGCCCTTCGCGACGCGCTTCAAGCCAGCCGGCCTGGTGACCTCGTCATCGGTGAGGAACTCGGCAGCCACGGGAGTGCGGCACGGCGATGGATTCTTGATCCGATCGATGGAACGGCCAACTTCTCGGCTGGTCGGCCCCAGTGGAGCACTCTCCTGGCGGTCGAAGCGGACGGCGAGGTGGTCACCGGCATGATCTCGGCGCCGGCGCTGCGGAGGCGCTGGTGGGCCACACGTTCAGCCGGTGCCTGGACCGGTTCGTCCACCGACGAGAAGCGCGGGCGAGGTGAGCCGCTGGCGGTCAGCTCGATCGCGACACTCGGCAAGGCGACGATCGCCTTGTGGCCGCTCGGTGCGTGGGTGCCACCGCAACGCGTCGCGGCGGGCCGGCGCCTGATCGAGCTCAGCGCGGACGGCGGCCCGTTGTCGAACTGGGCCGGTACCTGCCACGGAGCAATGCTGGTGGCCGCCGGAGTAGTGGACGCCTTCTTCCACATGGCCGCCGACCCCTGGGACATCGCCGCCGCCGTCCCCATCGTCGAGGAGGCGGGAGGGACGGTCACCGACCTGGACGGTGAGCACAGCATCTCCTCGGGCGCGGCCATCTACAGCAACGGCCACGTCCACAGCCAAGTTCTGGATGTGCTGCGGTCCACCGCAGCGGCGACCTGACGGGGAAGGTCACCAGCAGGGGCGGCCTCCTGGTCGCGTCTTGTCAGGGAGGCGATCCCAAGGGCCCGCCCCCGCACGCCATCGACGCCGCCTGTCCGCGCATCCCGGACATCGCGTCCCGACAGAGTTCCAGCGACAGCGATCAAGCCGGCCAGCAGGACCTCCATGTCCACATCTCACCGCGCGGCACGCCGCCGCACAGCTCCCGGTCCGAACACCGCCTGCTCTTCAGCAAATCCGACGACTTGAGTGCGGGATCACCACCGTTTTGAGAGCCATGAAACCGCAGGTAGACGCATTCCTTCGGTGACCTCTTTGCCGGCTTGTGGTGCGCGCGTGCAGGCGCGGTCTGTGATGGCGCTCTGTGAAAACGGCCACCTCCTGCTCGGGGGTGATCCCACACCTGCTCGATGGGTCTCCCCACCTGTGCGGCCCTCGGTCTGTGGACGGACGCCGCAAGGGAGGGTCCGCCGGTGAGCGGGCACGAGTGGTTGCGGTGCAGGAAGTCCCGTTGAGGCTCGTCAGGTCGGCCGGTGCACCGTTCGGACGCACCGCTGGGGTTCGGGGAGAGGCCATCGGACGAGCGCGAGTCCGAAGCGGGCGTATTTCTTTTGCCTCGCAGCTTCACCGCCGCGTAGGGTCACCGCGTCCCGGGAGGTGAGGCCGTGACCACGTACGGCACGATTCTGATTCCGGTACCGCTCGAACAGGCGGCCCCCGTCCTGCGCGAGGTCTGCGCGGCCGGCTACGCGATCCCCGCCGGGCCGAGATTCTGCCTCGTCCATCCGGACCGGTCCGTCGACGACAACAGTGTCTTCGCGCTCGCCGGGCCGATCAGCGCCGAGTTGGGCGCCCCGGTGCTGGCCGCCTTCCAGTACGACGGCGACCGGCTGGAGTTGGAGATCTGGCGGGACGGAGTGCGCGCCCACCGCTACGACTCCTGGCCGGGCCGGGACGATGAGAGTGCCGACGAAGCGCCCCTGGGGGCTGACCCCGCTGCGTTCTTGGACTTCGCCGCCGGGCCCGTGGACAGCCACCGCTTGGCCTCCGCGCTCGCGGACACCCCGATCGACGCGGAGGACATGGACGTCGACGGCGAACCGGGCTACGTCTGGGCCCAGGCCCTGCACCGGGACGTGCTGCGCGCGCTCAGCCACCCGGACCAGGTGATCCGCCGCGCGCAGTGGGACTACTTCCATATGCGCCGCGCGCCACAGGCGCTCGCGGAGGTGCTGGACAGCACCGAACTCGTCGTCCTGGGCACGACCGATCGCCCGTTTTGACATCCTCCCCGTCCTACAAGGCGGGGATTCCTGGCTCACGTGGGCTGGGGACCGGCGGTCCATCAGCGCTTACACGATCGGCACCAGCCGGGTTGAGACCAGCCCGGACCAGCATCACGCGGGCGGAGTTCTTGTCCCTGGGGGAGACGGCTGCGCACGTGGTGCAGGTGTAGGTACGTTCGGAAAGAGGAAGTGCGTGCTTGACCGAGAGCGCGGTGCGGGACTGGGTGGAGCAGGCCGAGGCCGACGCCGGTGAGCGTGACGGGCTGACCAGCAGTGAACGCGAGGAGCTGGGGGCCACGGCTTTCTTCGCGCAGGAGACCCGGTGACGGTGCACCCGTTCATCGAGGCGGAGAAGCAGAGCGGCCACGACGTCAACGAGCGTGTGAACTGCTGAAGGTCTCCAGAACCGCCTTCTACGGCCGCCGGGCCGGCACTCCCGGCCCGCGTGCAGTTCGCGACGCCGAGCTGACCGAACTGATCACGCGAGTCCTGGATTGTCCTGTTAGGGCCGGTGGGTAAGCCCGTTGGCGCGGCTTGCCTGAGCTGCAGGGCGGGTCGCGGGTTCCGTTCGGCCGCTTTATTCACTTTGGGTCACCGCAGGGGTGAGGTCACTCAGTTGTTTCGTGTGTGTAAATACTTCGAGAATCCGGCGGATTTGATGTCGGGCGATAAGGGGTGGAAGTGCACCGACGGGTCACAGTTGGGTTTCTGACTACGGGTTGACCTGTGCGGACTGTCTGGCTGTGACCTTTTTGGTGAGGGCTGGACGGGGTGCACGCTACCGCCGGGTTGGTATTTGTTCAAGGGCTTTACATTTTCCCTTCAGAGGTGGTCGGATTCGCTCGATCACTGTCTCTGGAGGAATGGTGTTGCTTCCCTTCGCCCGAAGATCTGCGGCGTTCGTCGCCGCAGCTGTTGTTGTCACCCTGGTTGTCCCTGTGGCGGCCTACGGCGTCGCTGAGTCGGCGCTTCCGCGGGCCGCTTCGAGTGGACACGGTGGCGCGCCGTCCGCACCGGTAGCAGTCACGTTGATCACCGGGGACAAGGTGATGTTGGCTCAGGAGCCGGGTCAGCGTGCTTCCTTGCTGGACGTCGAGCGCGTGCCGGGAGCCAGAGGGTCGGTGCGTGTCGCCACCGAGGGTGGTGACACCTTTGTGTATCCCGATGAGGCGATGGCTTATGTCGCGACCGGGCGGCTCGACAAGCAGCTGTTCAACGTCACGCGACTGGTGGATCAGGGCTACGACGACGCCCATGCCGATGCGCTCCCTTTGATCATCACCCACGCCGAGGGCGCTTCCGCTCTCAGGAGCGGCGCCTCCGATGACGCACTGCCGTCCGGTGCTGCGCTGCCGGGGGCGAAGACCACCTTGGACCTGCCCTCCGTTCACGGAGCGGCCGTTGAGGCCCGGCGGTCGAAGGCCGCCGCTTTCTGGTCCGCCCTCACCGGCTCCGGCACCGCGGCCGGTGGGCAGTACGTCCAGCGGTCGGCGGCGCGGACCGGTGCGGCCGCGGACGACGCGGTCGCGCCGTCCTTCGCCGCCGGTGTGGACAAGGTGTGGCTGGACGGCAAGGCGGAGGCGGCCTTGGCCGACACCACGGCGCAGGTCGGTGCTCCCGCGGCCTGGGCTGCGGGAGCGACGGGCGCCGGGGTACGGGTTGCCGTGCTGGACTCGGGAGTCGACGCCACCCACCCGGACCTGGCCGACCGCCTTGTGGCATCGCGCAGTTTCGTCCCGGGCGAGGACGTCGTCGACCGCAACGGCCACGGCACCCATACTGCTTCCACCGTTGCCGGGACGGGTGCCGCCTCCGACGGCAAGGAGCGCGGTGTCGCCCCTGGCGCGGATCTGCTGGTGGGCAAGGTCCTCGGCGACAACGGGTCGGGGGCGATATCCGGGATCATCGCGGGTATGGAGTGGGCGGCGCGGACCGAGCACGCCAAGGTGATCAACATGAGCCTGGGCACGCCGGCGTGGCACACCCAGGACGATCCGCTCAGCCAGGCGGTGAACCGGCTGAGTGCCCAGACGGGTGCGCTGTTCGTCATCGCCGCGGGCAACAGCGGCAACGGTCCCTACAAGGTGAGCGCGCCGGGTACCGCGGACGCCGCGCTCACCGTCGGCGCGGTGGACGCATCCGACCACCTCGCGGACTTCTCCAGTGCCGGGCCGCGGATGAACGACGATGCCCTCAAGCCTGACCTGACCGCTCCCGGTGTGGATGTTCTGGCGGCGCGCTCCCATTACATGAACGATGGGGGCGAGGGCTACTACCGCTCGGACAGTGGCACGTCCATGGCGGCGCCCCATGTCGCCGGGGCGGCGGTCCTGCTGGCGCAGAAGCACCCGGAGTGGACCGGTCGGCAGATCAAGGACGCCCTGATGAGCACCAGCGCGCCGACCCCCGTCTACAGTCCCTACCAGGCCGGTACGGGCCGGCTGGACGTGGCTGCCGCCTACCTTCGGGACCAGGTCGTCGCGACCGGATCGGTGGACGCGGGACTCGTCCCGTGGACGGCGGACGGGACGCGGAAGCCGGTCAAGCGGCAGATCACCTACACCAACACCGCCGACCGCCGCGTCACGTTGGAGCTCTCGGCCGATCGCGGCGCCTCGCCCGCGGGCGTGTTCACCCTCGCCGCCGACCGCGTCACGGTACCGGCGCGCGGATCCTCGACGGTCGACCTGGTGGCGGACCCGAGGGGACTGGCTCCCGGCCAGTACGCCGCCCAGGTCACCGCAGGCTATGCAGGTGGTGCGGTGCACACGGCCGTGGGACTGTCCGTCGAGTCCGAGAAGCACGACCTCACCGTCCACCTGAGGGACCGGTCCGGAAAGCCCGTCAGCGGCGAGGTCGAGATCACCGGCGCCGATGGGACGACCACCGTCATGTGGGTGCAGGACGGGAAACTCACCAGCCGCTGGGCCCCGGGCTCCTACACGGTCGTCTCCACGCTGGATGTGGAAGGCCGCCACGGCCCGCACTCCCTCGGATACGCGGTACTGACCGTTCCCGAGCTCGACCTGACGACCGACCGGACAGTCGAGTTCGACGCCTCGCGCATCCGCCAGGTCAAGGTGGCCACGCCCAAGCCCACGGCCGTCACGTCCAGCAGGATCGACCTCTATCGCTCCTTCACCTCGACCGAGCCCACGCCCGGCGATTGGCAGGCGCTGCACGAGATCCTCATGCCCTCCGCCGCCTATGACAGCCTGTGGGCCCTGCCGACCAAGAGCAAGGTGAAGAAGGGCAGCTTCGTCTTCACCACCCGCATCCGGGCCAAGCAGACTCCACTGAAGATCACCTACGGCGCACGCAGTCTCGACGACACCCTGCTGGTCCAGCCGGGATCCGCGCAGTTCCGGGACGGCACCACCCATGTGGGCGCTGTCTTCGCCGGCACCGGCAAGCCCGCCGAGTACGCCGGCCTGTCTGCCCGCGGCAAGGCAGTCGTCGTCCGCAGCAGCGACGCCGTGGCCCCCACGGACCAGGCAGCGGCGGCGCGCGCCGCGGGGGCTGCCATGCTCCTGGTGGCAGGCGACGGCGACGGCCGAAAGAGCGACTGGTACGGCGATCCGGATGGCACGAGCACCGGACGGATTCCGGTCGCCTCGATCACCATGGACGAGGGCGGGGACCTGATCAAGAGGATCAAGTCCGCAGGAAAGAACGGGACGAAGCTGGTGGTCGAAGCCCACCCCGCGCCGCGGTACCTGTACGACCTGGCCGATTATCACCAGGGAGGCGTGCCGGACGACCCCTCCGCGTTGACGGATCCCGGCAGCCTCGCCCGCATCGACAACGTCTTCGCCCCGCCCGCCGGCAAGCGGGTCCTGGAGAGCCGGGAGGACAGCCCGTCGTACGAGTACTGGCCGGCTGCCTACCCCTATGCCGTGTACGGGTCGGTGCGGGTTCCGCCATTCCCTAGGGAGCCGGTCGCCCCGGGATACCGTACCGACTGGGTTTCCGCCGGAAACGGCGTCAAATGGCAGCAATACGCGAGCATCGACGGCTGGGCGACCTTCACCGACATCGCGAGCTACCGGCCGCGCAGTGTGCAGAGCGAACACTGGTTCGGTCCCATCACCCGGCCGCGCATGGTCAGCTTCGAGATCCCGCACCGCGTCGGCAACGCCATGGGCGGAATGATCGCGGGCTTCGGTGACGGAGGATCCGCCCACAGCGGCGAGACGGGGTCCATGATGTCGCGGAGCTTCGCGCTCTACCAGGGAGACAAACTGCTGATGCAGAACGGGCCACGGCCCGACTTCGGAGTGGGCGACCTGGCACCGGAGAAACTGCCCTATCGCCTCGTCACCGACACGAAGGGGTATACCGGCCTCACCCCCTATTCCGCCACCACACACACGGAGTGGAACTTCATCTCCGGCAACGCCGACGACCAGGCCATCCCGCTCGCCCAACTCGACTACGAAACCGACCTGGACCTCGCCGGGCGGGCCAAGCGCACGTCGGCCTTCTCCGTCAAGCCCGTCGTCGTCGGCAGTGACGCCACCAAGGAGGCGGTGTCCTCGGTCAGGCTCGAGGTGTCCTACGACGACGGGGCGACCTGGCGGCCACAGGCTCTGAAGGAGCGCAAGGGCACCTGGCAGACGCTGCTCCACGCGCCGGCCCGAGCGGGTTACGTGTCCATCCGTGTCACCGCCAAGCAGCGCAACGGCGGCGGCATCACCCAGACCGTCACCCGGGCCTTCGGCCTGAAGTGACCCCCATGGCCGGTGCCTGACGCGAGGCGTCAGGCACCGGCCGCTCACCGGCAGGCGGCTTGCAACGCGGCATGGATGGGGCCTGGCGGCCGGCGCGTGGGCACGGTGGACTGGTTCCGGCAGGTCGGCACGATCTCGTGCGGTGTCCCGTTCGCTCTGGCGTGCACGATCCCGTGCACTGTCGCCTGCACCCCGGTTCCGGCCCGCGGTAACGCCTGCGACAACGCCTGCGGTCTGCCGTGACTCACCAGCATGCTGCTGCGGTTCAGAGCCGGTGGTGTGCGGGGTCTGTGGCTCTGACTTTCCTTGTCCAGATCCGAGCTGTATTCGCCCTGGTCACATGCGTTCTTGCGGGCGCCAGCCGGCCGCGGTGTCCAGGAGCCGGTAGCCGGCGGCGAGGGCGTCGGAGACGGCCTGCTCGGTCTGCTCCGGCGGGATCTGGTAGACGCCGAAGCCGAGGATCGGCATCTGGACGCCGTTGTTGAGGGTGACGGTCCGCACGGGGATCTTCATTGTCGCTCGGATGCCGCAGTGGGCTGATGCAGGGGTGGATGGTCGGGACTCGACCGGAGCCGCAGGTATCGCTCAGAGGGTGATGAGGGCCTTCAGGACGCGGCGGTGGGCCATCGCCTGGTAGGCCTGCGGGACCTGGTCCAGGGAGAAGTTCTGGTCGAAGACGCGGCCGGGGGTGATGGTGCCGTCCAGGACGTCGGGCAGGAGTTGCTCGATGTAGGCACGGGCATGGCTGGCGCCGCCGGTGAGGGTGATGTTCCGCATGATCATCGACGGTCCGACGGGGCCGTCCTCGTACTGCGGGACGCCCAGGCGGCTGATGGTGCCGCCGTCGTCGACGGCCGCCAGGGCGGTCTCCATGGTCTGGCGGGTGCCGACCGCCTCGATGACCTTGCCGACTCCGTCGCCGCCGGTCAGCTCCCGCACCCGGGCGGCGCCTTCCTCGCCGCGTTCGGCGACGACGTCGGTGGCCCCGAACTCACGTCCGAGGTCGGTGCGGGCGGTGTGCCGGCCCATGAGGATGATCTGCTCGGCACCGAGGCGCCTGGCGGCGATCACCGTGCACAGCCCGACGGCGCCGTCGCCGATGACCAGCACCGAGTCGCCGTGGCGCACACCGGCGGTGACGGCGCCGTGGTGACCGGTGCCCATTACGTCGGAGAGAGTCAGCAGCGAGGGCAGCAGTGCCGAGTCGGCGTCGACGGGCAGTTTGACCAGGGTGCCGGCGGCCTGCGGGACGCGCACCGCCTCGCCCTGGCCGCCGTCCACACCGTTGAAGCCGTACCGGCCGCCGTTGCGGCAGGACATGTGCAGGCCCCGGGCGCAGTAGTCGCACGTGTTGTCGCAGTACGTGAACGGCGCCACGACCAGGTCGCCCGCCTTGAGTCCGGACACGTCGGAGCCGGTCTCCTCGACGATGCCGAGGAACTCGTGCCCCATCGGCCGGCCGGTCTCGGCGGCGGCCATCGACTTGTAGGGCCACAGGTCGCTGCCGCACACGCAGGACAGCACGACGCGCACGACGGCATCGGTGGGCTGCTGGATCTTCGGGTCGGGACGGTCCTCGGTCCGGACGTCGCCGGCTCCGTACATCACTGCTGCACGCATGAAAACTGCTCCTGCTGGGAGAGGGTTCTGCCGGCCGCGGTGGCCGGGGCGTCTTGCTGTAGGAGATCCCGGCCGGTCACTGGCGGCCGGGACGGTGGTGGCCGGCTCAGCGTTCGAGCATCCGCGCCTGGGCCTCGGTGTGGGTCTCGCCGGCGGCGACCGGCAGGCTGCCGAGCTTGTCGATCTGCTCGGCGGTCAGCGCGATGCCGTCGGCGGCGGTGTTCTCCTCGACCCGGGCCACGCGCTTGGTGCCGGGGATGGGCGCGATGTCGTCGCCCTGCGCGAGCAGCCAGGCCAGTGAGACCTGGGCGGGTGTGGCGCCGACCTCGTCGGCGACGGCTTGGACCTCGTCGGCGATCGCCAGGTTGCGCTCGAGGTTTTCGCCGGTGAAGCGCGGGTTGCCGCGCCGGAAGTCGTCTTCGTCGAACTGGTCGGTGGAGCGGATCGTGCCGGTCAGGAAACCGCGCCCGAGCGGCGAGAACGGCACCAGGCCGATGTTCAGCTCGCGCAGCACCGGCAGTACCCGCTCCTCCACGCCCCGCGTCCACAGGGAGTACTCCGACTGCACCGCGGTGACGTGGTGGACGGCGTGGGCGCGGCGGATGGTGTCCGGGCTGGCCTCGGACAGGCCGAAGAAGCGGACCTTGCCTTCGGCGACCAGCTCGCCGACCGCGCCGGCCGTCTCCTCGATCGGGGTGTTCGGGTCGACACGGTGCTGGTAGTATAGGTCGATGTGGTCGGTGCCCAGCCGCTTGAGCGAGCCCTCGACGGCCGTGCGGACGTTGGCCGGACTGCTGTCCAGATTCCACGCCCCCTCGCCCGCGTGTGAGACCAGGCCGAACTTCGTCGCCAGCACCACCTGCTCGCGCCGCCCCTTCAGCGCCCGCCCGAGGAGCTCCTCGTTGCTGTAGGGGCCGTAGATCTCGGCGGTGTCGATCAGCGTCACGCCCAGCTCCAGCGCCCGGTGCAGGGTCCGCACGGACTCCGCCTCATCGGTGCCGGAACCGGTGTAGCCGTGCGACATACCCATGGCACCCAGACCGATCCGGGAAACCTCCAGGTCACGCAGCTTGATGTACCGCATCCGCTCTCTCCGCTCCGTCGTCTGGCCGGCTGCGCCACGCCTGCCGTCCCCGTTTTGTGCTCGCTCGACGCGGCATGTGGGACGGCCGGCGGACGCGGCCCGTTGTGTATCCACCCTGGTGCTTTTCTGCAGCCGAAGGCAGGGCGGGCTGTTCGGGGGTAATGACAGGGCCCCCCACTCCGCTGCCGCCCAGGTCAGAGCGGTGTGACACTGAAGCCATGGCATCCGAGCACCTCACCGGCGGCAGCGAAGGCGCGGAGCTGGGCTGTTTCCTGCGCGCCCGCCGCACCCAGACCAGTCCGCAGCAGGCCGGTCTCACCGTCGGCGCGGGGCTGCGCCGCACCCCCGGACTGCGCCGCGAGGAACTGGCCACACTCGCCGGGATCAGCATCGACTACTACGTGCGCCTTGAGCGCGGCAAGGAAACCCGCCCCAGCCCGTCCGTGCTCGACGCGCTCGCCCGCGCGCTGCGCCTGGACGATCAGGAACACCAGCACCTGCGGGATCTCGCCGCCCGGGCCGCCCGCTACGCGCCCGAACCGCCACCCGCACCGAGCCGCACCGTGCGCCCGCACCTGAAGCTGCTGCTGGAGTCGCTGCGTCCCAACCCCGCCTACGTCATCAGCCGAAGCATGGACATGCTGGCGTGGAACCCCGGCGGCCTTGCTCTGTACGCAGGCTTGGAGGACTGGCCGGCCAGGCACCGCAACCTCGCCCGCTACCTCTTCCTCCACCCGGCCGCCCGCACCCTGTTGCCGGACTGGGACCGCCAGATCACCGCCTGCGTCGCACGGCTGCGCGCCGTCGCCGGCACCGCTCCCGACGCCCCTGACCTGACCAACCTGGTCGGCGAACTCCTCCTCAAAAGCCCCGACTTCGCCCGGCTCTGGGAACGCTACGAGGTCACCGGCCGCAAGCCGGCCGAGAAGACCTTCCACCACCCCCGCGTCGGAACCGTCACCCTCACCTCCCAGTCCATGCACCTGGAAGGCACCCCCGGCCAGCGCATCGGCGTCTACACCGCCGAACCCGGCACCCCCGACCATGACGCCCTGCTCCTGCTCGACATGACCGCACCCCAGCCCACGCCGGGTCCGTCCGGGGCGGACGCGGAGCAGCCCCGCCAGTAGCCCTGAACAGGAGCGCCGGGCCTGCTTTCCAGGCCAGGATGACGCGTCGAGTTCGCGGGAGTTGGCGTCCGGCACCGGCTCGTCGGAAAACTTCGTGACGGGCGGTCAGTCGGCCACCTGGGGCGTTGCCCTCTGGAGTGGCCGCCGTGGACGCCGGCAGGCGCAGGATTTCTTCAGAAGGGGAGCCGGGTTCGGCGGTGCAGATGGTGGGGGTGAGTCCGGGCTCGACCGCCATCTCCAGGCCTGCGTAGGCGAGGGTGAGCGGTTTTCAGGCAAACTGCCTGCACCGTGAGTTCATGAGTACCTGCCGGGCGGAATGTGTCTACGGCTCGCCCTGGCCGGAGCGGTCCAGGACGACGGCCTGGTCGTGGGCGACGTCTGCGACCGGCCGGGGCGGCGGACCGCGGACCGTCAGCCTCGGTAGACGGTCAGCACTGCGCCGTTGAACTCGACGGTGCGTTCCTGGATCTTCTCACCGCAGCGCAGCGCCGCCAGGCAGCCGCGGAAGAGGTCCATTTCCTCTCCCGTGAGTACGGCGGAGGCCAGGTTGAGCAGCTCGCCCAGGCTGGCCTGGGTGAGGACTTCGGGGAGTTCGCCCGACAGAAGCAGCACCGGCTCTCCCGTCCGGTCGCGGACGACGGCGGTCGCGGACGTTCCCTGGACGACAAGCACGTGGACCCCTCTCGCCGAGGCTTTGTGCGGCTCACTTGCCTCGGGACGAGAGAATATCTACATCTGCCCCGTTTTGCGGCGAGTCGCTTGTCCGGGTTTGTTGGACGGACTAGCGTCCAAGGTCACTAGACGATTGTCCGGCGTTGATGGACGGACTCTGGAGTCGGCTTCGTCCGCCACGCCCTGAGCGAAAGGAACCACCATGCTCGACGAACGGGAGCTGGATGCTGAGTCCGCGGAGCTGTTGCCCGGCCGTGAGGCCCTGGGCAAGCTCAGGTTCAGCTTCTTCCGGCGCAATCACCTGACCCGGCACCTCGCCCAGGTCCACGCGCACAACGAGTCCTTCGCGGGCAACTTCGACTCACCGTTCGCGGTGGCCCAGTCCGAGGCCGCGCAGACCGTTTACATCCAGCAGTAGCTCACCCTCGCACCCCCGCTCCGGGGCGTGCGGACCATTTGGATGCAACGGTCCGCCGGCAGCAAGACCCGCGCGTGCGCGGACCGCGTCCCATGGGGCGCGGTCCGCCCCGGGAAGAAGGGCAGGACGGTGACCGACAGTCACACGGCGACGCATCGCCTCGATGGCGCGGGGGTGACCGTCCGCGAGGCGGGTGAGGGCGTCCGCGCGTCGGGGGGCAGCGGCGGCCTCCCGGCATGCCCGGTCCCGCGGCGCGGTGCCGGGCTCCAACTCCTCGGTGAGTACCAGGGGTCCGGCTTCACCGAACCCCGCTACCTCGTGCGCCGCGCGGACGGACAGGTCGTACAGCTCTCGCGACTGCTCTACCTGGTGGCCAGTGCCATCGACGGCGTACGGGACATCGAGGACGTCTCGCACGCTGTCACCGGGCGTCTTGGGCGGCAGGTGAGCGCCGACAACGTCCGCTACCTCATCGAGCGGAAACTGCAGCCGCTGGGTCTCACAGTTCCCTTCGGCCAGGACAATGACCAGGTCACCGGCCCCCGCTCGGACCTGCTGCTGGTCCTCAAGGGCCACCGGGTGGTCTTCCCCGCGCGGCGGGTCGCCCGTATCGCCGAGGCCCTGGCCTGGCTTCACCGGCCGCCGGTGGTGGCCGCGGTCCTGTCCGCCGCCGTTGTCATGGAAGCCTGGCTGTTCGCCGTCCACGGCGCGATGGCACCCGTGTTGCGCGTGCTGGAGCAACCGGTGCTGATGCTGGCGGTGTTCGCCCTTACCGTGGGCTCGCTGGTCTTCCACGAGTTCGGCCACGCCTCGGCGTGCCGGTACGGGGGCGCGCGACCCGGGGACATCGGCTGCGGCCTCTTCCTGATCTGGCCGTCCATGTACACCGACGTCACCGACGTCTACCGCATCGGACGGGCCGGCCGAATGCGCACCGACCTGGGCGGGATCTACTTCAACGTCGTCTTCATGCTGGTCCTGACGACAGGCTACGTCCTGACGGGCCAGTCCTTCTTCCTCGGCGCCGTCTACCTGGCGCACTTCGAGGTCATCGAGCAACTCATGCCCGCCGTAAGACTGGACGGCTACTACATCCTCGGTGACCTCGCCGGAATCCCGGACCTCTACGGCAAGATCCGGCCGATCCTGCTGAGCATGCTGCCGGGCCGCCCGGTGGCTGCGGAGGTGGCGGACCTCAAGCGGTCCGCCCGGGTCATCGTCACTGTCTGGGTGCTGACGATGGTGCCCCTGCTGCTCGGTGAGCTCGGATACGCCTTGTGGAACCTCCCGCGGCTGGTGGCCACCGGTCTGCGATCGCTGTCCGAGCAGCTCACCGGCACCTGGGAGGCTTTCACCGACGGCCGGTTCGCCGCCGGGGCGATGGGCGTGGTCGGCAGCCTGATGCTGATCGTCCCCCTGGCGGGAGCCGCCTATCTGTCGGTGCGGATCGGTGGGCGGCTGGTCCGCGCCACCCTCCGGGCCACCGAGGGCAGGACGCGGCTGCGCGGGGTGATCTGTGCGGGCGTGCTCGTGGGAGCCGCTGCTGTGTGCGGTGCGTGGTTCACCGGCGTGGCCCCCCGACCACTGCCGCCCCGGCCGCCGATCACGCCCATTCTCCAGCCCGGGGTGCCTACGATCCGCCCGGTCGATCCGGCCCTTCGTCAGCCCTCCGCGGACGAGGCCGTACCGGAGTACCCGGCCGGCGGGCCACCCGCGGTGAGCCGCCCAGCCGCCACGCCTCAACCCGGCGTCTCCCAAGCCCCTGCCACTGCGAGCCCCCCCGGCCCCTCGGCCACCCGCACGAGTGCGAGCCCGTCAGGCACAGGACGTCCGGCGCCCCACAACGGAGGACCCGCGGCCTCGGCCAGACCGAGCCCTTCCACCGAGACGCCCAGTGCGACGTCCAGCGCGACGCCGTCAACGCCTCCTTCGCCGCCTGCATTTCCCGCACCGTCGGAGCCGCCGACCACGCCGCCGTCCACACCATCGGCGTCAAGCACCCCCCCGACCCCCGCCCCCCCCTCACCACCCGACTCTCCCGCACCATCCACACCATCCGCACCCGAGTCTCCCTCACCACCCGGCACGCCTTCGGCAACCGGGGCGCCTACGGCCGCCCTTCCCCCGGCGGGCCCGCGCACCGGCTCCGAGCCCGCCCCACCCCGACGCGATCCATAACCGTTTCCTCCCCGACAGGAGAAGTGCATGACGCCTCGAAAGCCGCTCCTCATCGCCGGCCGCAAGGCCCTGCGGCAGGGCACCCTGGCCGCTGCCTGCCTCGTCGCCCTCGTGACCGCCGTTCCCGCGAACGCCGTGGCCACCGGCTCCCGCTTCCCCGGCAGGGCCGCCGCCATCGACTGGGCGCACACGCTGGCCAACTCCGCGCAACCGGCGCAGTACGACGAGGCCTTCGGCATCCACGAACTCGGCCCGGCGTTCGGCGCCGGCGCCCACAACCGGGCGGTCGCCGTATCCGTCGGCTGCTCACCGGCACGGCCCTGCCGATCGATCGCCTTGTCGTTCCAGATCGTCACCATGGCCGGTCCCGAGCCGCGCCTGGACGCCAGCAACACCAGCCACGCTGAGAACCGGCACTGCCCGACCTGCCAGACCTACGCCGCCGCGTACCAGTTCGTCGTCGTCACCCCCCGGCCGGTGCTGGACGGCGGGATCAGGGAGCGGCTCGCAGAGGTCCACCGGCAGTTGATCGCCCTCGAGCGCTCCGACTTGCCGATCCCCGTCATCGCGAGCCGGGCCGAGAGCCTGGCCGCCGAGGTCAAGAGCGTGCTCGGCGACGCGGCCGCCGCGCAGCGCGGCGCCCGGCCTACCGTCACCCTGCACCGGGACGTCGGCTAGCAGGGCTTTGTCAGGTGGCCGGTCCGGTGGGAGATCTGCTGGTTCGCCGCGGTCAGGAGGGCGGATGAGTCAGCGGCGTGTCGGAGTCGGTTGGAGGAGCTCGCCGGGTGGGCGGGGAGGCCCGGCCGACGCAGTCCAGCACGCGCAGGACGTCCGCGCGCACCTCGGGATCCAGCGACTGGAGTTCTCTGAGCGTGTATTCGCTGGCTGTTTTCACCCCCGCAAGCGTCCATGAGAAGAACCACCGGCTCAACCCTGCGGTCAGCGGCCTGCGGCGGCAGGCCGCGCCAGGCCGGAGGCGAACCCGTATCGCTAAGTGTCAGCTTTCACCGTGGCCACCTTCCTGGAGATGCTCGGTATCGGACATGGCATGGCCAAGCTCAAGCACTTCGGGGCTGTGACCCTCGACCGGCAGGAGGGCCGCCTGGCAGACATCAGTGACACGGCCCCGCGCATCAACGGGCAGCCGCTCACGACGGTCGAGGAGTCCGTCGCTGAACACCGCTCGGCGTTCGAGCTCGGCTACACCAAGCCAAGCGCGTAGCCGTCCAGCCCGACCAGGACGGGGCCCGCAGAGCATTTGGCCGGCCGCGCCCCAGCGCCGAGGACGCCCGCCCGAGGACATCCACCCCTGTCACTGGCCTGTGCGCCATGACCGAAGCCGAGAGGATCGGGCCGTGCGCCGTATGCGCGGCGTGGCGGCGGCGTCGGTGCTGTGTTCCCATCGACTCCGACGGACCCTGCGGTAACAGTTCGTCAGTGACTTGGGTGGCTTGTTGGCGCGGCTGTGGGGGAGGGCCGGGTGGTGGCGACGCTCACAGTGGTTCCCGTGTGGGGGAGGCACGCTGTCATCGGCGAAGGACCTGGACTGCTCCGATGCGGATCTGGTCCCGATGGTACGGAGCTTGGAGTTCACCACGTACCGCTGGGACTGGTTCGGGACCCTGTCGGCTGGCCGGTGGGCCCAGTTTCCTCCTTGATCGCTACGATCTCGACCTGATTCGGCCTGACCTGAAGAACGGCATTGCGGAAGGAGCGCCCCAGGCTGTCATGGTCTACCGCATACATTTCACGGTCCAGGATCTGGCCCGTACACGTGTGGCCGAGGCGCCGATGCCGCTGCATGAGCTGGAACTTGCAGCGCGAGCCCTGCAGAGCCGCAGCCAGCCTGCTCGGCTCGATGCCTGGCGGCACCGTGCTCGCGCACAGATGTCTGCCCAAGCGCGCGTGGCCCTGGCCCTCATGCCTGCTGTGGGATATTCACCTGGCTTTCTCAGCCCTGCCAAAGTGGGTGCCATTGAGGAACTCTTGGAACAGGTACGCAGCACACCTCGCGAACGCGTAAGGACGGATCTGCTGGAGACGGCACGTCGTCGTCCTTCGCTACCCGCGTGGACCCGCCGCCTGGCGGACGATGCATCTTTGTTTGCCGAACTCTGCACAGGGCTCAGCGATCTCCACACAGTCCTGCTCGCTCCGCACTGGGCCCAGTTCACCGAACGCCTGGCGGTCGACCGGACTCTGCGCCTGCAGCAATTGCTCACCGGCGGTGTCGAGCAGCTGCTGACCCAGGCCAACCCCCAATGGATGCGCTGGAACCCGCCAGTTCTGGAAGTCCGCATGGTGAACGGAGCTGATCGGGACCTTTACCTGGACGGGGAAGGCTTTCTGCTCATTCCGTCGATGTTCTGCACACGCGCCATCGTCACCGACGGTCAGCCCGTGTCCGTGAGCTACCCCGCCTGCCCGGACCAGTTCCCCAGTGAGCTCACCGCTCCCGCCCTCGCTTCCGTTCCTGATCAGGCTCGCTCCTCCGGTGTGTCGACGCTTCTGGGCCGCACGCGCACTACGGTGCTCACCACCATCGCAGAGCACCAAGGCTGTTCCACCAAGGAACTGGCGGCTCGCGCGGGTATCGCACCGGCGAGCGCAAGCGAACACGCAACCGTTCTTCGCGAAGCCGGACTGATCCGCTCTCTCCGCCACCGAAACTCCATGCTTCACAGCCCCACCCCCCTCGGCCTGGTACTCCTCAACGGCTCAGAGGGAAGCTGAGAAGCCGCGTCGGTGGCCAGTGCTGTGACGACATGGGTTCACTGTGTCCGGGCCCCGCCTGCCCGGCTCTGCGGGGGTGGGGCGGTGCTGCGGTCATCATGCCGAAGGCGAATGGCGTGACCGAGGGGCAGGATGATTTCTGAGCCGGAGACGGCGGGGGAGTTTGGCGCGGCTGAAACCGGCGTGGTGGTGGGCGGCTTCGACCGGGAACTCGGTGGAGGACGCCGGCCGCGAGGACCGTGGCCGTGGGCGCTACCTTCGACCGCCCCTCGTGCCACCCTCCCGAGTGTCCCTGACAGGCGCGGTGCGCAATCGAGGCACAGCGTGCGCACCGTCATCGTCCTCCAGCACATCGAGGTCGAAAAGCCCGGACTGATCCTGGACGCGTTGTTCGGCAGCGGTCTCGACATCGACATCCGGAACCTGGCGAATCCCCGCTTGGCACGGGCGTCACGCGTCTTTCCGGAATACGCGAGGCCCCTCAGCAGACCATGACAGTCTGGGGTGATCCTTGCGGAATGTCGTCCTTCGGGCCAGGCCGAATCAGGTCGAGATCGTAGCGTTCGCAGGTGAGGGTGATCGCACACTCAGTAGGAGTCGACGGCGCACGGGCACCTGAGCAGCCACGAGTTGGTCATGCAGTGAAATGACCGGAGCAACCCTGGGCCCGGGTGCGTGATCGACGCATGAACCCCCAGGGGGTGGCGGAGGGCACCCGACAACGTACGTGGTCTTGTGCGTCACCCACCCGAGAGGTCTCCTTGCCCAGCGTTCCCATTACCCGACCAGGGCCGATCGCGCTTGCCGCGGTCGCCGCTGCGACGAATCACCCGGGCCTTCGGCCTGCGCTGACGGCACCGACGGGACATCCACCGGGCGGGCCCGCAACCGCGGCCCCGCTCGGCCCGCAAGGGCGCCGCCGAGCGGCCCGGGAGTGATGGGCACCACCTTGACGGCTTCCGAGGGTCGGGACACCGCCGCACCCGCCCTGTCGCACTCGAAGCGTCCGCCGGCACCCAGAGCCACGCCCCCGCCCCCGAGGACTGCCAGGCGCGGCGGGCATCCGGATACGGCTGACCACCGCCCCCACCGCGGACCGTGCCGGTTTCGCCGGGGCGGCTACCGCCATACCACCGTCGGCCTCGATACCGGCTCGGCGACCGAGCGGGCAAGCCGTGGCACTACTCGCGCCCGTCCACCCGGCCGGTGTGACGTCGGCCGCCTGAGAGACCCGGAACGACGATTTGTGTGGCCGGCTGCACGCCGAGAGCCCCAGCACAGCGGGGCAGCCCGGCGTGCAGCTCACCAGTCAGCTGCCGAACACGTGGGAAGCGTTACTTGAGATCTGTGACCGCACCGGCGACATCCCCTGTATCCAGCCGCCCCCGCTTTGTCGGGCGCGACGCGGAACTGAGGCGTGTGACGGACGCACTGCGACGATTGCCCGCACTAGTGCTGGTGGAGGGCGAGGCGGGCATCGGCAAGAGCCGCTTGGTGCAAGAGGCATTGGCGGCCGTCGCCACCGGAGGTGCACGCACGCTGGTGGCGGTGTGCCCGCCGTTCCGTGAGGCGCTGACCCTCGGCCCGATTGTTGACGCCGCCCGGCAGGCCGCACCGAGTGGCGCCGATGTGGCGGACCTCGGACTGTCGGCATTGGCCGGTACGCTGCGGCCGCTGTTCCCGGAATGGGCGGACGGTTTGCCGTCCGCGCCGGAGCCGCTGGCCGATGCCGGCGCCGCCCGGCACCGGCTGATCCGGGCCTTCGCCGAACTCCTGGACCGTCTCGGAATCGACGTCCTGGTCGTCGAGGACGTGCACTGGGCGGACGAGGCGACGCTGGAGTTCCTGCTGTTCCTGGCCTCCCGGCAGCCGTCCCCGCTCACTCTGGTAATGACCTGCCGTCCCGAGGAGGTGGCCGCCGACTCCCTGCTGCTGCGTCTGTCCTCCCGGGTACCGACGAGTGCGGGGATCAGTCACGCACGTGTCGGCCTGACCGGACTCGCGGTGTCGGACACCGCTGAGCTCGTGTCGTCGATGCTGGACGACGAACACGTGTCCACCGAGTTCGCCACATTCCTGCACGACCGTACCGAGGGCGTGCCGCTCGCGCTGGAGGAGTGCGTCCGACTGCTGCGGGACCGGGCCGACCTGGTCCGGCGGGACGGCGAATGGATGCGACGCACCCTCGACGAGATCGCCGTGCCGCCGACGATCCGGGACGCGGTCACCGAGCGGGTGGCCCGGCTCGGGGCCGACGCCCGGCGAGTGCTGCTGGCGGCTGCCGTCCTGAGCGATCCGGCGGACGAGAGAGCGCTGGGAACGGTCAGTGGGCTGACCGGGGTCGGGAGCGGCCAGGAGGCGGGCCTGGAGGACCGGACGGCCGGTCCGGCAGGTGCCGCCATCGCGCCGGCTCAGGGGTCGGCCGTCACGGTGGTCGAATCAGCCGTCTCCGACGCGGTACGCAGTGGGCTGCTGGCCGAGGACGACTCCGGTTCGGGCCGTATCGCGTTCCGACACACGCTCGCCGCCCGGACGGTGTACGACCGGGCGCCGGCGTCCGAACGGCGCGCCGCCCACCGCCGCGCCGCCGCGCTGCTGGAGGCCGCCCGGCCCCGGCCCGTCGCCCGGCTCGCCCATCACTTCCGTCAGGCCGGCGAGACCATGCGGTGGTGCCAGTACGCCGAGCAGGCGGCGGACATAGCCCTCGCCTCCGGTGACCACGTCACCGCCCTCGCCTTTCTGCACGAATTGATCAACGAACCGGAGCTGCCCGCGGAAGCGGTCGCCCCACTGGTGCGGAAGATGCCGTTCCAGGCGTTCACCGGCTACACCCGGCGTGCGGATGTCCTGGCCACGTTGCGCGCCGTCCTCGAAACGGACCGGCTCAGCGCGCGCGACCGCGCCGAAGTGCGCGGCCAGCTCGCTCAGATCCTCATCCAACTCGGTGAGTACGCCGCTGCGGCAGCGGAGTTGGAGCCGGCGATACCCGACCTCGTCGACGGGACATACGCCGGCGCCTGGGCGATGACCGCGCTCGGATATCCGGTGCTGAGCGGAACATGGCCGGCCAAGACCCATCTGCGCTGGCTGGAGCGGGCTCGACGGTTCACCGCCGGTGCGACGCTCTCCCCGCACGAGCGGCTGTCCCTGCTGGTCAACCGTACGGCCGCGCTGCTCGCACTCGGCGAGGAATCTGGCTGGCTGCTTGCCGGCGAACTGGGCGACGACGAGTCGACACCGCAGCTGGCCCTCCAGCGCGGCCGAGCCGAACTGAACATCGGCGACGCGGCGATTCTGTGGGGACGGTACGCGGAGGCCCGGCGGCGGCTGACGAGCGCCGTCGATGTCGCGGGGCGGCACGGGTACCAGTTGCTCGCGGACCTGGCAGGGGTGACACTCCTCCACCTCGACTACCAGACCGGCACGTTGCAGGGCCTGGCCGAGCGGGCCGGGCAGTGGTCGGACGTGGCCGAAGAGCCCTTGTGCCGGCTGCAGGCCCTGCTGGTGGTGGCTCTGGTGAAACTGGCGACGACTGGCGCGGACGAGGATGTCGAGGCTCTGCTGCGGACGGTGCGGGAGGAGGGCGAACGGCGCGGCGCCATCAGCCTGTGGCTGGAGCCCGCCGCGGCACAGGCACGGCTCAGGCTCGCCGCGGGTGACACCGACGAGGCACTCGCACTGACCGAGGACCCCATAGGGCTGGTCATGCGCAAGGGCATCTGGTTCATGGCCACGGATGTCGCACCCGCTCGAGTGGCCGCTCTGACAGCGGCCGGGCGGCATGTGGAGGCCGAGCGCCTCGTGTCCGCGTTCGAGGACGGGCTCAGCGGGCGGCGCGCGCCGGCTGCGCAGGCGGGGCTGGAGGAGTGCCGGGCGGCGCTCGCCGAGGGCCGGGGAGAGTTGGAAGCGGCGGCGCGGGCCTGGGGCGACGCGGCGCAGGCGTGGTCGCAGCTGCCGAGGCCGCATGCAGCGGCACGGGCACAGGAGGGCGTCGAGCGCTGCACGCCCGCCGCGCGGGGCGGGCGGCGCGGATACGGGAACGAGCTGTCGCCGAGGGAGTTGGAGGTGGTACGCCTGATGCTACAGGGACTGACGAACCGTCAGATAGCTGTCGAGCTGTCGAGGTCGCCCAGCACCGTCACGGCGCAGTTGAAGTCGGCCATGCGCAAGTACGGGGTGACGTCCAGAACGGCGCTGGCCGTGAACGTGACGCAGGCGGGCAGCGTCTGAACGGCGCGGACTCGTCCGTGCACGTCCACGCATTCTTTAGCCCATTTGGCCAATCGCTCCTGTCCGCGCACCAGACCCATACTCGCAGGCGCACGGCGTTCATTCGGGGGCGTAGCAACTGAGGGTTGTTCATGAGTGATGTTGAGGAGATGAGTTCGTCCGAGCACGAACTCCACGGCGATCGGGACGAGCCGGAGGGCTCGGACGGCGAGGGTGCCGAACGCGAGGAGCCCTCTGGCTACGAACCGCTTTGACCCCGCCCCACCCCGACTGAAGGGTTGCTTTTCATGACAAGACGTGGGCGCTTGCGCGCTCCTGTTTCCTTCCTCATAGCCGCCTGCCTCGGCATGTTCGCCGCGGCCCAGGCGCCCGCCATCGCAGCGCCCCCGTCGGCTCGGACGCCTGCAGCCGTCCCGGCGGCCGGCACCCATGAGCCCGCCGCCGTCCCGGCGGTCGTGGCACGGCAGGCAGCCAAGGACGCTGCTGCGGCGCGGCAGGACAACAAGCCCTCGCCGGCGAAAATCGCCAGTCTGGCTCACCGCTACGCGCCCGCCGACTGCAACACCCCTACGCCGAAGAAGCACATTGCGAGCTGCCAGGCGTTGGTGCGGACGACGTCCGACCAGCGCGTCATGGTCAGAGCGGCCGGGCCGCCGTCCACGGCCTTGACTCCCGCGGACATCCAGTCCGCCTACCGCCTGCCCGACACCGGTCAGGGCCAGACCGTCGCGATCGTGGACGCCTACGGCTACGCCGACGCGGAGGCCGATCTCGGCAGGTACCGCGAACAGTTCGGGCTGCCCACGTGCACCACGGAGAACGGGTGCTTCCACAAGGTCGACCAGCGAGGCGGCGTCAACTATCCGTCGGACGACAAGGGATGGTCGCTGGAGACCGCTCTCGACCTCGACGCGGTCTCCTCGGCCTGCCCCGCCTGCCACATCCTGCTGGTCCAGGCGGACAGTGCGAGCGTGGGTGACCTGGGTACCGCCGTCAATACCGCGGTGGGCCTCGGCGCCAAGTTCGTGTCCAACTCCTACGGTCTGGCGGACGCGAATGCGTCCGACCTGAGCGGGGCGGACTACGACCATCCCGGTGTGGTGGTCACCGCATCTTCCGGCGACACCGGCAACGAGGTCATCTGGCCGTCCTCCGACCCGAACGTCGTCGCCACCGGCGGTACGCTGCTGACCCGTGCCTCCGGCACCGCGCGTGGCTGGACGGAGAGCGCCTGGTCCGGCGCCGGAAGTGGCTGCTCCACGTTCGAGCCGCAGCCGGACTACCAGAGCGGATCGGCGACGAACTGTCCGCGCAGAGCCACCGCTGACATCTCCGCGGTCGCCGACCCGCAAAGCGGTCTGGCGGTGTACAACTCGCTCAACGACGGCTGGCTCCAGGTGGGCGGCACGAGTCTGTCCTCGCCGCTGATCGCCGCGATGTACGCACTGGCGGGCACCCCGGCCGCGGGCACGTACCCGGTGCGCTACCCCTACGCTCACCAGAGCAAGGGTCTCTTCGACATCACCGAAGGCGTCAACGGCGCCTGCGGCGACGTCCTGTGCGAGGCCGGACCCGGCTGGGACGGGCCCACCGGACTCGGCACACCGGACGGCGTCTCCGCCCTCGTCCCAGCTCCGTTCGGGGTCGTGAACGGCCGCGTCACGGACCGGACGGCCGGTGCGCCGCTCGCCGGGGCGACCATCACGCTCACGGACAAGGCCGACCAGTTCCTGTCTCGCGCCAGGACGGACAGCACAGGCGCCTACCGCGTCACCGTCCCGGCCGGCACCTACGACGTGTCGGCGTCGCTCTTCGGCTACGGAACCGGCACGCGCAGCGGCATCGCCGTGACCGCCGATCACACCGCCACCGCGGACTTGGCACTGACGAAGACACCGAACCACAAGGTGACGGGCAAGGTGACCGACGGGTCCGGGCACGGCTGGCCGCTCTACGCCAAGATCACCATCGACGGCTACCCGAACGGGCCGGTGTACACCGACCCGAAGACCGGGGCCTACTCGGTGGACCTGCCCGAACAGGCCGACTACACGATGCACCTCACGCCGGTCTATCCCGGATACAGCTCATCCGACTCCACCATCAGGATCGGTACGGGCGACGTACAGCACAACGTCTCCGTGGCCGCGGACCTCGAGCAGTGCACCGCGCCCGGATTCGCCTACCCCGCACAAGCCTCGTTCGGGGGCTGGACCACGGATCCGAAGTACGGGTGGACCGTCACCAACAAGGACCCCTCCGCACTCGGCTGGGAGTTCGACGGGGTGTGGAACGTCATCGGCGACGCGGGCTTCGCGGTCGCCAACCCGTTCGGCAACGGCGGGAAGGCGCAGGACACGGCTCTGATCTCGCCGCCGTTCGACCTGACCGGGCAGAAGAATGCCGACCTGCGGTTCAATGCGCTGTCCTTGCTGCCGGCGGGCTCCGAGGCGGACGTGTCCGTCACCACCGACGGCGGCGCAACCTGGACGCGGGTATACCAGGGCGAGGCCGAATTCTTCGGACACGTCGAGGTCCCGCTCACCCAGGCACTGGGCCACCGCAATGTCCAGGTCCGCTTCCACTTCAGCGGCGACGGCCAGTCGATCTTCGAGGTGTCCAGTGTGTCGGTCGGCCAGTGCCGGACGCTCGGCGGCGGGCTGATCCAGGGCAGCGTCAGCGACGCCAACACCCATCAGCCGGTCAACGGCGCCACCGTCACGAACACTTCCGCCGGCGCCACGGACATGTACGCCACCGCGGTCAGCACCGCCACCCCGGACGACCGCGACCTGCCTGACGGCTTCTACTGGCTGTACAGCCCGAAGGCGGGGCAGAACACGGTCACCACGACCGCTCCGCGGTACGCGACGGACAAGGCGACCGTCACCGCCTCCGACGCGGTGCACACCTACAGCCCCGCGCTGCGGGCGGGGCTGTTGAAGGTCGAGCCCGGCAAGGTGTCGCTGAACACCGCACTGGGCGGCAAGGCGAGCCAGGACATCACGCTCACCAACACCGGACACGCGCCGCTAAGGGTCACGGTGGTCGAGCAGAACGCCCCCGACGCCGCCACGAAGCCGGACCCGGCCGACGGGTCGTGGCAGACGCTGCGCGACTACCCCGAGCCGGTCAGGAGCAGTGTCGTCGGTTCGTACCGGGGCAAGACGTACTCGGTGGGTGGAATGGACAAGATGTGGGGAGGGCGCGTACTCAGCCACGGTTACGTGTACGACCAGGCCGCCGGGTCCTGGTCGCGGATCGCCGACCTGCCGCAGCCGCGGAACTCCGCCACAGGCGCGTTCGTGAACGGCACGCTGTACGTGGCCGGCGGCTTCGGCTACGACGCGGGCGGGGCCGTCGGATGGACGCGCACCACCTACGCGTACCACCCGAACAGCGACAGTTGGTCACAGGTGGCGGATCTCCCGCAGGCACTGGCTGACGCCGCCGTCGCGGTACTGGACGGCAAGCTGTACGTGATCGGAGGAGTCACGGCCGACGGGTCCGGAAGTCCGGCAGTCCACCGCTACGACCCGGCTCGCAACACCTGGAGCCGGATCGCCGACTATCCGATCGCCATGAGCGCCGGCGGATGCGGCGGGATCGACGGCGGCATCGTGTGCGCGGGCGGCATCAACGAGTCGGACGGGCACGTCACCGCCTTGGCGAACACGTACATCTACCACCCGAAGACCGACACCTGGACGCGGGCCACCGACATGCCGCACACCCAGCTCCGCGCGACGTACAGCTCCGCCAATGGTCAACTCCAGGTCGTCGGGGGTGTGGACGAACCCCCGTTCGACATGCCGAGGATGACCCACCGCGCCATGCAGTACGACCCGGTGGCCAATGTCTGGACCGGTCTGCCCAGCGCACCCGAGGCGGTCTCCGATGCCGGGCGTAGCACCGGCTGCGGGCTCTCCCAGATCGGCGGGACGGCCGATCTATTGGGGATATCCACCACCACCGGCGCCGCGATGCTGACCGGGTTCGACCAGTGCGGCGGCGACGATGTGAGCTGGCTGTCGGAGAACAAGACGACGGTGAACCTGGCACCCGGCCGCTCGGCGCGGATCCGGGTCACCGCAGACGCCAAGGTCCTCGCGTCCCCCGGCGGATACGCGGCCAGACTCTCCATGATCACCGACTCGCCGTACGTGTACCGGCCCGTCCCGGTCACCCTGAAGGCGACCGCCCCCGCCTCCTGGGCGGAGATCTCCGGTACGGTCACCGACGCGGCCACCGGGAAGGTCCTCCCCGGAGCGACGGTTGCCGTGTCGTACGCGGGCAAGCGCCTCATCACGGTCACGGCCAACAGCCGCGGCGTGTACGACGTGTGGCTGAAGGCGACCGCGCCGACCATCACCGCGACCGATGACGGATACGGCAAGCGCAGGGAGAAGGTGAGCGTGAAGCACGGCAGCCTGACGAAGGCCGACTTCGCCCTGTCGCGCAGCTGACCGATGCCCCGGCGTTCCGGTACGCCGACCGACCACTGCCGTACCGAAACGCCGACACACACGGGACGCCCCCGCCGGAGACCTCCGGCGGGGGCGTCCCCGCACGCGCCTCGACCCATGGCGAGCGCGCCTCCGGCTGCCGAGGCAGGTTCCGCGCCGGACGACCGCCCCCTGCGACCGGCAGCATCGCCTCGACCACCGGCCACGCCTCGTCCGTCAGATCATGCCGCCCAACCGCGTCGCCCACAGGCCCGCGGTATGCCGATTCCGCAGGTCACAAGCCACTTCCGAACCAGGCCCCAGCCGCGGCGTTCGCCATTGACGCGAGCCCAGTACACACCGTTGCGGTCCTGGAACCCGACCCCAGCCATCAAAAAGCCGACGGCCGCCGCGACGAAGGTGGCGCGCTGAGCGTCCCACGCCGAATGCCCGGCGCGATGCCGGCACAGCTCCTCCCGGGTCCCGCGCGGTGAGAGACAGCACGTAGCTCAGCGGCCACTGGTCACCGGCACTGTCCGCCGCGGTGACGTCGGCCCGGACCTGCAGGCGAGTACCGTCGAGCGGCACGGCTCCGTCGGCGACGTCATGGTCGGAGGTGACCTGGTCGGCGGCCACCGCCCGGCAGCCCGTCCCGTTCACCGCGGACAGCATCGAGCCTGGAGACAGGTACCGGACGACCTCCCCGACCCCGGTCAGGCAGGTGGCGAAGAACTCGCGCAGCGCCCCCGCCGGCGCACCGCCCGCGTCCGGGGGCGGCCGTGCAAGGGGGTCAAGTCGCGGACGACCCCTCGGGCTGGGCGCCGGACGGCGCGGCGGCGGTGCTGCCGCGTTCGATGAGCCGGGGCAGCGGCAGACTCACCTTGCGGGCCACGCCGCCGTCGAGGAGGGCGATCAGTTCCTCGGCCGCGGTCCGTCCGAAGGCCACCGCGTCGCGGGACAGCGCGGTCAGCCATGGCTGGACCAGGCGGCACAGAGCTGAATCCTCCCAGGAGACGATGGAGACGTCGTCGGGCACGTCGCGGCCCAGGCCGACGGCCGCCCCCCAACCCGCTGCCGCCATCACGTCGTTGTCGTAGATGATCGCCGTGGGCGGATCGGGCTCCTGTAGCACCCGGCGTGTGACGGCGGCGCCCTCGGCGTCAGAGTAGTCCGTCACCACGGACTGTGCCGCGGCCAGCCCTTGGCGTGCCGCCTCCGTCGTGAGCGACTCGATGCGGCGCGCGGTGTGAGCCAGGGTGGGCAGGCCCGCGACATGGGCGATGCGCCGGTGGCCGAGGGCGTGCAGGCGGCCGACGACGGCGGCCATGGCCTGCGCGTCCTCGACCCGTACCTGTGACAGACGGCGGTAGGCACCGGGGTCGGACTCCGGAAGGGCGCCGATCACCACGCCGGGGAGGCCGAGTTCATCGAGCAGGGCCGGGCGCGGATCGTCAGTGCGCGGGTCGACGACCAGCACCCCGTCGACCCGGTGCTCGGCCCACCAGCGGCGGTAGACACCGCACTCGGCCTCGATGTCCTCCACCACCTGGAGCAGCAGGCCCAGATGACGCCGAGCCAGCACCTCCTGGATGCCCGAGACCAGTTGCAGGAAGAACGAGTCGACGCCCAGGGTCTCGGCGGGCCGGGCCAGTACGAGGCCCACCGTCGCCGCCCCCTCACCGGACAGGGCCCGTGCCGCGGCGCTGGGTCGCCAGCCGAGCTGCTCGGCGACGCGGCGCACGCGGTCGCGCGTGACCTCGGAGACTCCGGGACGCCCGTTGAGCGCGAACGAAGCGGCGCTCTCGGACACCCCGGCCCGCTGGGCGATGTCCTTCATCGTGGGACGGCGACGCCCCGCCGCACGACCGTGCCCCGGCTCCCCGGCCACGCCCCTGCCCTGCTGCTCCTCTGCCACCGCGAGTGGCCCCCTTCCCTGCGCGTGAGCACACATCGTACGGCCCCGCGCGTGCTGTTCCGGCCAGGATCGACGGACGGAACTAATGCGCTTCAGTAGATCTATCCTAAAGCGCATTAGTTGAGATGCAAGATGTCTCTCACACCTGCTCTGACCTGCTGCTATGCATCGGCCAAAAAGAAGATCCGGGGAATTCGTTGACTTTCCCCCCGACGGCTGGAATGGTCTCCTCCACGTGCGCACCCGGCCGGCCTGGCCCCGGGTCGTCATCCGCACGCAAGGTCCGAGCAAAGGAGCCGTCCACCGTGCGTTCCTCCTACAAGGCGGTCGCCACCGCCGTCGTCGCCGCCGCGACGCTGTCCCTCGCCGCCTGCGGGAGCGGCGAGGGAGGTTCGTCCTCCGACTCGTCCGGCAAGGTGACAGGCACGATCACCTTCCAGACCTGGAACCTGAAGGCCAACTTCGCGGGCTACTTCAACGGCGTCATCGCCGACTTCGAGAAGAAGTACCCGGGCACCCACGTCAAGTGGGTCGACCAGCCGGCCGACGGCTACGCGGAGAAGCTCAGCGCCGATGCGTCCGGCGGGACCCTCCCCGACGTCGTCAACGTCACCCCCGACCTGCTGGCCCCTCTCGCCAAGGCCGGGCTGGCGCTCGACCTCGACAAGGACGCCGCGCAGTACAAGTCCGAGTACCTGCCCGGCGCCTGGTCCGCCGACGCCGTCCCGGGCCTGGAGGGCACCTACGCCTTCCCGTGGTATCTCAACACCGGTCCGCTGTTCTACAACAAGGCGCTGTTCAAGAAGGCCGGGCTGGATCCCGAGAAGCCGCCGAAGACCTACGACGACCTGTTCACCGACGCCCTCGCCATTTCCAAGAACAGCAAGGGCAAGGTGGCAACCTTGTCCAACGTGCCCACCATCGAGGACTTCGGCCGCTACGGGGCCCAGCTGGTCAACAAGGACGGCACCGCGTTCACCTTCAACGACGCCAAGGGCGTCGAACTGCTCACGCAGTACAAGAAGCTGTACGACGCGCACGCACTGGACCCGCAGGCCCTGACCGCCACCCCCGAGTCGGCCGGCCACAAGTTCCTCACCGGCGCGGTCGCCATGAACCCCGGCAGCGCGCTGGACCTCAAGAACTTCAAGACACAGGCGCCGACTCTCTACAAGAACATCGGGATCACCGACCAGATAACCAACACCGGCAAGGTCAACGTCTACGTGCAGAGCGTGATGGTGAACTCCAAGGCCAAGCAGAAGGCCGCCTCCATCGCCTTCGCCCACTTCGTCACCGACAACACACGGCAGATGGCCTTCGCCAAGCAGGTCGCGATCTTCCCGAGCACGGCCGGAGCCCTGAAGGACCCATACTTCACGAAGGAGGACGGCACGGACGAGACCCGGGTGCGGGTCGCGGCGGCCAGCTCCCTCGCCAACGCCGTGAACTACACCCCGGTGCAGTTCAGCGACCAGATGAAGACCGCCCTCGGCAACGAGGTGGCCAAGGCGCTGCAGGGCAAGGAGAGCCCCAAGGAAGCGCTTGACAACGCTGTCAAGGAAGCCAACCAGCTCCTCGCCCAGAGCTGACCGGGATACGCCATGACGTCCTCGACCGCCCCTGGAACGATCGCCGGCGGTCCGCGGACCGCGGCCGTCCGGAGCTCCGGCTCCGGACGGCCGCGCTCCCGCGGGATCCGCCGCCACCGCTGGTGGAGCCCGTGGCTGTTCGCCGCGCCGGGCTTGATCGTGGTGTGCGCATTCAGCCTCTGGCCGTTCTGCAGCACCTTGTACAACTCGCTCACCGACCGCCGGACGCTCGTCGGCGGCAGCTTCGTCGGGTTCGAGAACTACCGGGCCCTGCTCCACGACGACGCGTTCTGGATCGGGCTGCGCAACAGCTCCCTGTACGTAGCGGGCGTGGTCCCGGCACTGGTCGTCCTGCCACTGCTGCTCGCCCTGCTCGTTCAGAGGCGCATCCCCGGCATCGCCTTCTTCCGCGCCGCCTTCTACACCCCGGTCGTCGCCTCGGTGGTCGTGGTCGGCCTGATCTGGGTGTGGTTGCTGGACGACCGCGGCCTGCTCAACTCCATCGTCACGGCGGTGGGCGGGAGCCCGGTCAACTTCCTGGGCGAGCAGTGGACCCTGCTGCTGAGCTCCATGGCCCTGACGATCTGGAAGGGCCTGGGGTACTACATGATCATCTACTTGGCGGCGCTCGCCGACGTCCCGCGCGAGCTGCACGAGGCGGCCGCGGTCGACGGCGCGGGACCTCTGCGCCGCTTCCTCACCGTCACCGTCCCGGCCGTTCGTCCCACCATGGTGCTGGTCGCGGCTCTCTCCGCGGTCTCCGCCTTCAAGGTTTTCACCGAGGTGTACGTCCTCGCCGGACCGAACGGCGGCCCCGCGGGCGAGGACACCACGCTGGTGATGCTCGTCCAGCGCACCGGCACCGGGCTGACCGGGCAGGTCGGGTACTCCTCGGCCATCTCCGTCGTCATCTTCGTCGTGGTGGTCGCGCTGATGCTGCTGACCCTGCGTGCCGACCGGAAGGAGGACGCGTGACCAGCGCCACCGCCACCGACACCGCCACCGCTCCCGCCCCGACGCCGGTCGCCCGGCGCCGGCCGCGGCGCGGAGTGCTGGACGCCGACGGCCGCCGTGTGGGGGTCCCCGAGCTCGTACTGCGCTACCTGCTGCTGCTCGTCGTCCTCGCCATCACCATCGGGCCGTTCCTGTGGCAGCTGTCGACCTCACTGAAGGGCCCGCACGAGGACATCTTCAGTACGCCGCCCTCGTTCCTGCCGCAGCAGCCCACGCTGCACAACTTCGGGCGCGTCTCCGACACCATCCCCGTGTGGGACTACGCGCTCAACTCGCTCACCGTGGCGGTGTCCAGCGTCGTCACCAACTGCGTCGGCGCGGCGCTCGCGGGTTACGCGCTGGCCCGGCTGCAGCACCGTGGACGGCGCGCGCTGCTCCTGGCGTTCGTGCTGGCGATGCTGGTGCCTGTGGAGGGCCTGATCATCGCCCAGTTCACCTTCGTCCGCGACATCGGCCTGAACAACACCTTGATCGGCGTGCTGCTCCCCGGCTCCGTGGGCGCGCTGAACGTGCTGCTGATGCGCAACGCGTTCCGCAACCTGCCCAACGAGGTGGAGGAGGCCGCGTACATGGACGGCGCCAACGTCTGGCAACGCTTCTGGCGCATCGCCCTGCCGTCCGCGCGGGGCACGCTGGCCGTCGTGGCGATCTTCGCCTTCATGGGCGCCTGGGACGACTTCCTGTGGCCGCTCGTCGTGCTGAGCGACCCCTCGAAGTACACCCTGACGGTCGGCCTCAATTACCTGCACGGCACCTTTGCCAACGACGAACGCCTGGTGGCCGCCGGGACCATCATCGCGGTGGCGCCACTGATCGTGCTCTTCGGCGCCCTGCAGCGGTATTTCTTCCGCGGCGTCGGGGAGGGAGCCGTCAAGGGGTGACCGCAGGCTCCCCACCAGCTCCGCCGTCAACCGGCACCGCCCCATCCGACTGCTCCGCCCCTGGCGGAACAGGGCCCCACGAGAGTCAGGACAACCGTTCCGATGCCCGCCCAAGGACCACGCTTCGGCGCCAACTACACGCCCAGCCAGGGCTGGTTCCACCACTGGCTCGACTTCGACCTCGATTCGGTCCGCAGGGATCTCGACGCGATCGCGGACCTCGGACTGGACCACGTCCGGGTCTTCCCGCTGTGGCCGGTCTTCCAGCCCAACCGCTCCCTGATCCGGCCCCGGGCCGTCGAGCAGCTCGTCGCACTCGCCGAGGCCGCCGGCGAACGCGGCCTCGACGTCAACGTGGACGGCCTGCAGGGGCACCTGTCCAGCTTCGACTTCCTGCCCTCCTGGACCCAGACCTGGCACCGGCGCAACATCTTCACCGACCCCGACGTCGTCGCCGGCCAGACCGCCTACCTGGGCACGCTGGCCGCCGCCCTCGACAGCCTGCCCAACTTCATCGGCATGACCATCGGCAACGAGATCAACCAGTTCTCCGGGCCGCCCCATCCGGACCCCGACCCGATCACCCCGGCGCAAGCCGCCGCCTGGCTGCGGACCGTGCTCGCCGCATGCGAGGACGCCGCCCCCGGCAGGCAGCACCTGCACGCCGCCTACGACGCCGCCTGGTACCTGGACGGGCACCCCTTCACCCCCGCGCACGCGGCGAACCTCGGGGCGATGACCGCCGTGCACTCGTGGGTCTTCAACGGCACGGCCCAGCGGCACGGCCGCACCGGAACGGCCACCGAACACCACGCCGCCTACCTCATCGAGCTGTCCAAGGCCTGGGCCGGCGACCCGCACCGCCCGGTCTGGCTCCAGGAGGTCGGCGCGCCCGCACCCCTGATACCCGCCGAGCACGCCGCCGACTTCACCGAGGCCACCGTCGCGAACGCCCTGGACTGCGAGGACGTGTGGGGCATCACCTGGTGGTGCTCGCACGACGTCTCCCGCGACCTCGCCGACTTCCCCGAACTCGAGTACTCCCTCGGCCTGCTGACCACGGAGGGCAAGGTCAAGCCGGCCGGCGAGGCCATCCGGAGGATCGTGGGGGAGCGCCGTGCCGAACCGCGCCGGCCGGCGCCACGGACCACCGCGCTCGCCGTCGACGTCGGCGACGACGATGCGGCCCCCGACCGCTCCGTGTGCGCGCCCGGAGGCGCGTTCTACGAGGCGTTCGTCCGGCTCACCGCCGACGGTGTCCGCCCCGCCGCGGTGCTCGCCTCCCGCGCCGACGACGCCGCCCACCTCGCCGCACGCGGCATCACCGAGGTCGTCCGGCCCGACCAGGTGCCCTGAGCCCCGGCACGCCCCACCTCACGTCCATACCTTCCGCCCCACCCGCACAGGAGCCACCCCATGCACGACGACCGCAAGCTGGTCGAGGCCCGCCTCAAGCGCGTCCTCGACGAACGCATCCGGCCCGCCCTCTACCCGGAGTCGACACCGCTCGAGGTCTCCGTGTGGACCGCCCCGGGAGAGCCGGTACCCGTCGCCGAGGGCCTGACCGCCCCCGTGGAGCCGATCGCCGTCGGCGACCGCTGGGGCGCCCCTTGGGGCACCAGCTGGTTCCGTGTGTCCGGAACCGTGCCCGAGGCGTGGGCTGGGCGAACCGTCGAGGCGGTCCTGGACCTCGGCTTCGACGAGAACATGCCGGGCTTCCAGTGCGAGGGCCTGGTCTACCGGCCCGACGGCAGCCCGGTGAAGGGCCTCAACCCCCGCAACCAGTGGGTGCGGATCGCCTCCCCCGCCACCGGCGGTGAGGAGGTGCTGCTCCACATCGAGGCTGCCTCCAACCCGGTGCTGCTCGACTACCACCCCTTCCTGCCGACGCAGCTCGGCGACAAGGACACCGCCGGGGACGACCCTCAGTACACCCTGACCCGCATGGACCTGGCCGTTCTCGACGAGACCGTCTGGGAGCTGGTGCAGGACCTGGAGGTGCTCGGCGAGCTCATGGTCGAGCTCCCGGAGGACTCCGACCGCCGCCACGACATCCTGCGCGCCGTCAGCCGCGCCCTGGACGCGATCGACCTGCAGGACGTCAACAGCACGGCCGCCGCCGCTCGCGAGCGGCTGGCCGGCGTGCTCGCCGTACCCGCCCGGCCCACCGCGCACCGCATCAGCGCGGTCGGGCACGCGCACATCGACTCCGCCTGGCTGTGGCCGCTGCGCGAGACCGTGCGGAAGGTCGCTCGCACGACGTCCAACATGACCGCCCTGCTCGAGGACGAGGGCGACTTCATCTACACCATGTCCCAGGCCCAGCAGTACGCCTGGATCAAGGAGCACCGCCCCGAGGTGTACGCGAAGGTCAAGAAGGCCGTCGCGGAGGGGCGTTTCGTGCCCGCGGGCGGCATGTGGGTCGAATCCGACACCAACATGCCCGGCTCCGAGGCGATGGCCCGCCAGTTCGTGCACGGCAAGCGCTTCTTCCTCGAGGAGTTCGGCATCGAGAACGAGGAAGCGTGGCTGCCGGACACCTTCGGCTTCGCCGCCGGCCTCCCCCAGATCATCAAGGCAGCCGGGTCCAAGTGGCTGCTCACCCAGAAGATCTCCTGGAGCACCGTCAACAGCTTCCCGCACCACACCTTCACCTGGGAAGGCATCGACGGCACGCGCATCTTCACCCACTTCCCGCCCGTCGACACCTACAACTGCTCGATGAAGGGCAGCGAGATCGCGCACGCCGCCCGGAACTTCAAGGAGAAGGGCAGGGCCCGGCACTCCCTCGCGCCGACCGGCTGGGGCGACGGCGGCGGCGGCACCACCCGCGAGATGATCGCCAAGGCCGCCCGGCTGCGGAACCTCGACGGGTCGGCGACGGTCCACTGGGAGACCCCCCACGAGTTCTTCACCAAGGCCGAGGCCGAGTACCCCGACCCGCCGGTGTGGGTGGGCGAGCTCTACCTCGAACTGCACCGGGCCACGCTGACCAGTCAGGCCCAGACCAAGCAGGGCAACCGGCGCAGCGAACACCTGCTGCGCGAGGCCGAGCTGTGGGCGGCCACCGCCGCGGTGCAGACCGAATTCCTCTACCCGTACGAGCAGTTGGACCGGATCTGGAAGACGGTGCTGCTGCACCAGTTCCACGACATCCTGCCCGGCTCGTCGATCGCCTGGGTGCACCGCGAGGCCCGGGCTACTTACGCCGCCGTCGCCGAGGAGCTGCTCGGGATCATCGGCGCCGCGCAGCGTGCCCTCGCCGGCACGGCCACGGGCGGCGAACTGGTCTTCAACGCCGCGCCGCACAGCCGCGGGGGCGTCCCCGCCGGCGGCGCCGCCCCGGTTGCCCCAGCCGGGGCCACGGCGCCGGTCCCTCGGGACGGCGGCGGATACGTCCTGGACAACGGTCTGCTGCGGGTGGAGATCGACGGGCGCGGCTTGGTCGTCTCCGCTTTCGACCTCACGGCACGACGCGAGGCCGTCGCCCCCGGAACGGCGGCCAACCTGCTGCAGCTCCACCCCGACTTCCCCAACCAGTGGGATGCCTGGGACGTCGACGAGTTCTACCGCAACACCGTCACCGACCTTACCGACCTGGACGAGCTGGTCCCGGCCGGCGACGGCACCGCGGCGGTACGAGTGGTGCGCCGCTTCGGCTCCTCCACGGTCACCCAGTTGCTGTCCTTGGTGCCGGGTGCCAAGCGCCTCGACATCGACACCGAGGTGGACTGGCACGAGACGGAGAAGTTCCTCAAGGCCGCCTTCCCGCTGGACGTGCACGCCGACCGGTACGCCTCCGAGACCCAGTTCGGGCACGCCTTCCGGCCCACGCACACCAACACCAGCTGGGACGCGGCCAAGTTCGAGGCGTGCAACCACCGCTTCGTGCACGTGGAGGAGCCGGGCTGGGGGGTCGCCCTGGTCAACGACTCCACTTACGGCCACGACGTGACGCGCACCGTACGGAAGGAGGACGGCGGGACCACCACCACCGTGCGGGTCTCGCTGCTGCGCGCGCCGCGCTTCCCCGACCCGGAGACCGACCAGGGGATTCACCGCTTCCGGCACGCCCTGGTGCCGGGTGCCTCGATCGGCGACGCGGTCGCCGAGGGCTACGGCATCAACCTGCCCGAGCGCCGCGTTTCCGGTACCGCGCCGGTCGAACCGCTGGTCGCCGTTGACGAGGACGCGGTGGTCGTGAGCGCGGTCAAGCTCGCGGACGACGAGAGCGGCGACGTGATCGTCCGGGTGTACGAGTCGCTGGGCGGACGGGCGACCGCACGGCTGCGGCCGGGCTTCACGGTGGCCGACGTCACCGCAACCGACCTGCTGGAGCGGCCGCTGGCCGGCGCGGCCGGCCCGGAGTTGGTCGACGGCGCTGTGGAACTCGTGCTGCGGCCCTTCCAGATGGTGACCCTCAGGCTGACCCGCAGCAACTGATCACGGCACGACCGCGGTGCCCGGAAGCCGTTCGGCCTCCGGGCACCGCCGACAGCGACTGAGCCGGGCACCGACCCGGAATACACGGCGGCGGGGAACGGGCGGCCGGCGCATCCCTCGCGCCGGCCCCATCAACCACCGCAACGGCTACCGCCCACGCGAATGTGACACCCGCGCCAAAACGGTCGAGCTCGCCATCCCCAAGCTCAGGTCCGGCAGCTACTTCCCGCACTGGCTGCTGGAACGGCGTCGCAGGGCCGAGCAGGCCCTGATCTCGGTGGTGGCCACCGCCTACCTGCTGGGCGTGTCCACCCGCAGGGTGGAGAAGCTCGCTGAGTTCCTCGGTGTCACCCAGCTGTCGAAATCCCAGGTCAGCGCGATGGCCGGCATCTGGGCGAGCAGGTGGCAGCGTTCTGCAACCGGGCCGCTGGACGCCGGCCCGTATGCCTTCGTTGGGGTGGACGCACTGACTCGGAAGGTCCGCGAGGACGGCCGCATCACAGGCGTCCACGCGCTGGTCGCGGTCGGTGTCAACGCCGACGGGCACCGCGAGATCCTCGGCCTGGACGTCGCCACTGCCGAGGACGGCGCCGGCTGGCCGGCCTTCCTGCGCTCGCTGACCGCCCGCGGCCTGGCCGGCGTCCAGCTCGTCGTCGGACGGCGTATCGTCACGCTGCGGACCAGCAAGGGCGACCGCAGCGACGACGACCTGGCGCACATGCGCAAGGTCGTCGGCTACGTCCACCGTCATGGCCCGGCAGCGGCGATCAGATTGTGGCCGCAAGCGTGCCCGAGGCCGGGCAGCCTCGAAGGACAGCTCAGGATCGCTGTGCAGGGCGAGCGCGACCTCCCACAGGAGACCGGCCCGTGCGGTCAGCTCCTCCGTGACGCGTGCGTACACCTGCTCCAGCTGCCCGTGCATCGGCGTCTCCCGGATGTCTCCCGTTCGCCTACCCGCCGCCGCGCCCGCCGTCGGGACGCGGAGTCGACCGTCAGGAGCCGCAAACCAAAGCACCGCGGCCGCACCCCTCCGCCCCGCCCTCGGAGCGTTTCCACTACCGGGGCGGGGCAGCCGCTGCTCATGGACCATTCGCACGCGCCGGTCCTGGAGGCGCTGGCCGCCTACCACGTGACCGGTCAGACACCGTTCACCCCGCCCGGCCACAAACAGGGCCGGGGCGCTGATCCCCGTGGCCTGGAGGCGCTACGAGAGGTGGTTTTCCGCTCCGACATCCTGGCGACCAGCGGCATGGACGACCGTACCTCCCCGCGGCGTCCTGGAGCGGGCGCAGGAGCTTATGGCGGACGCCATGGGAGCCGAGCACACGTTCTTCTCCACCTGCGGCAGCTCGCTGTCGGTGAAATCGGCCATGCTCTCCGTCGCCGGACCCCACGAAAAGCTCGTGGTGGGACGGGACGCCCACAAGTCCGTCATCTTGGGGCTGATCCTCTCCGGCCAGGAACCGATCTGGGTGCGCCCCCAATGGGACCCCGACCTGGACCTGGCCCATCCACCGTCCCCGCAGGCGTTCGCCACCGCCTTGCGCGACCACCCGGACGCGAAGGGAGCGCTGCGACTCCAGGCGCCACTGACCTGCGGTTCGGGGGTCGGACACGGCCTCTTACTGCAGAGTCGCCAATGCCTGGGGCGACAGGGTCTTGATCATGGTGTTGGTCCAGCGCAACTGCCGCAGGGTCTGCGGGTGGCACCGGGCTGCGAGGCCGAGCAGCCGTTCGTCCCTCGTGGCCTGGCCCGCCTGGGCCAGCATCTCCCAGTAGAGGGAGTTCTCGGACGCGGCCAGGTGGAGGTCCCGCAGATCCCGCAGGAGCAGCAGTGCGGGTTCGGGGCGGCGCCCCACCGCCTCGGTGGTCGTGCTCCGCAGTGCCGACAGCAGGCCTGTTCGTGGTTCGCCGGGCGGATCGAGGTCCAGGTCGTAGGCTCCGGCGACCTCTGCCAACCGCCGGACGTGCTCGCGAGACCAGGCGGGCCAGATCGATGGCGACGTGGTGGACCTCGTGCTCCGTGTGCTGGCGGTCGGCCGCGGCGACGAGCTCCTTGGCCAGGTGCTCCTCGCCGTGATGCAGGGCACGCAGGATGTACTTGATGCCGTTCATCGCATTCCGCCTTCCTCGGTGCCCAGGGGGCCACCGGCGGTCTGGGACGCGTACGCTTCCGGGCCTCCGGCGGTGGCCGGTACGCCACCGGTCCGCGCGGGGGCGGAGGCGGTGACCGTCGGTGCCGGGCTGGGGGTTCCGGCACCGCGTTCCAGCAGCGTCACTGTTGCCGCAGCGGTCTTGAACAGTGGCTGCTTGGAGACCGGGTCCCAGTCGGTGATGGTGGCTTCGTTCGCGGCGCGACCCGGTGTGTCACCGTCCGGGCCGTGGCCCGCCGGAGTGTCCCAGTAGCCGTAGTGGAACGGAACGAACAGCAGGCCTGCCCGGATCCCGGTCACACGAAGCCGACCGTGCAGAGATCCGCGGGGTGTGCCGACTGCGACGAGGCCGCCTTCGCCGAGGCCCTGGGCTTCCGCGTCCTGGGCGGACATCTCCACCCACACCTCGGGGGCGGCGGCGTTCAGCTGGGGTGCTCGCCCTGTTTTGGTCCTGGTGTGGAAGTGGTAGACAGTGCGCCCTGTGGTGAGCTGGAAGGGGTATTCCGGGCTGGGCTCTTCGTGGGCTGGCAGGTACTCGGCTGCCTTGATGACCGCCTTGCCGCTCGGGTTGAGGGACCGGTACTCCACCTCGCTGTCGGCGGCGCCGGTGACCAGGTCCTTGCCGTAGCTCTCGCACACGTCGGGGTGAGCCCATGCGATGCCGTCGCGGTACAGACGTTCCGTGCCGTCGGGTGCTTCTGTGTTGCAGGGCCACTGGACACCGCTGCCGCCGCGCAGCTTGCCGTACGTCAGGCCGGTGTAGTCGCAGGGGCGGCCGGCGCTGCACCGTTTCCATGCCTCGAAGGCCGCTTCGGGGTCGTCCCAGGAGATCAGCCGACCGTCGTCCTTGTCGCGGAAGTCCATGCGGGCGGCGTAGTCGAGGAAGATGTCCAGGTCCGGCCTGGCTTCGCCGGGCGGGTCGACGGCCTTCTCCGACAGGTGCACGGTGCGGTCGGCGTTGGTGAAGGTGCCCGTCTTCTCACCCCAGGTGGCCGCGGGCAGCACCACGTCGGCGAGCTGCGCGGTTTCCGTGAGGAACAGGTCCTGCACGACGACGAACAGACGTTCCTGCGTGAGGATCGAGCGGATGCGCGACAGTTCGGGTAGTGACACGGCGGGATTCGTGCCGCTGATCCACAGCATGCGGATCGAGCCCTGCTCCGCGTAGCGGAACATCTGCATGGCGTGGGTGGGAGGGGCGTAGTGGGGGATGGCCGACGGTTCGACGTTCCAGACCTTCGCCAGGTCGGCCACATGGGCGTCGTTCTCCCAGTTGCGGAAGCCGGGCAGGTCGCCGTCCGCCCCGCACTCGCGCGTGTTCTCCGCGGTGGGCTGCCCGTTCATCTGCAGCACCCCGCACCCGGGCCGTCCGAGCATGCCGCGGACCAGGTGCAGGTTGTTGACCTGCACGGCCGCCGCGGTCGCCTGGTGGGACTGGTAGAAGCCCTGCAGCACGGTCGACGTCAGCCGGTCCGCGTATCCCAGGAGCTCACCGGCCTCGGCGATGCGCGCCGCCGGTACGTCGCATATCCCGGCGGCCCACTCCGGGGTGCAGTCCCGTACCTGCTCGGTCAGTTCCTCGTAGCCGACCGTGTGGGCCCCGATGTAGTCGTGGTCGACCCGGTCGGTGCGGATGACCTCGTGCAGCAGAGCGTTCATCAGTGCCATGTTCGTGCCGATACGCGGGGCGAGATGGACGGCGGACCTGCGGGCGACCAGGGTGGGGCGCGGGTCGACGCACACCAGGCGTGGGGGGTCGGCGCCTTCGAGCCGGTCCAGGATGCGCATCCACTGCACCGGCTGGGTCTCGGCGACGTTGTGCCCGAACAGGGCGATGACGTCCGCGTGGTCGAAGTCGTCGTAGCAGCCCGGCTGGCCGTCGCAGCCGAACGACTCCTTCAGGGCCTCCCCGGCGGTCGCCGCGCACAGCCGGGTGTTGCCGTCCAGGTGGTTGGTGCCGATGCCGGCCCGAGCGAGGACGGCGAGCGTGTAGTACTCCTCCAGGAACAGCTGGCCGCTGGTGTAGAAGCCGATCGAACCAGGCCCACGTTCGTGCAGCAGCGACTTGGACCGAGAGACGATGCGGTCCATCGCAGAGCCCCAGTCGCACTCCACCAACTCACCTTCGTGGCGGATCAGCGGCCGGGTCAGCCGGTCGGAGCTGCCGTTGGCCTGCCAGCCAAAGAGATCCTTCGGGCCGAGTCGCCCGCGGTTCACGCGATCAATAGCGCGGCCCCGTACGCCCACGATGCGGCCACCGGCGACGGCGATGTCCATGGCGTCGCCGTCCGAATGCAGGATGGACGCGGTCTGTACCCACCGCTCCACCATCCCCGGCTCGATCCCCTCGGCCAGGTACGCATCCACTCGCGTGGGCCACTTCTCGTCCAGGCCGTAGGGAGTACGGCTGCCCCAGGGGTGGGCAATCCGATCCAACGACGGTTGCATCCCTGCCTCCCGCTGTAGGTGCCTGTCCACCAGACGCCCATCGGGTACCCGAGGCCCCTGCCTACCTAACCCCTGTCCAACATCACCCTTCATCACGACAAGAAGCCCCCTGGTTGGGCCCACCCCAGCACGCGCAGCCTGACGACTCCCAAGGTGCGGTCAGGGCCCCGCGTAGCGCGCCGTCGGCGGATATGGGGAGGAGCGGGTGAAGGCCACCCGCGACCGCCGCGCCGCCGACCGTACAGTCACTGCCTGGGCGCGCGACAACGCCGCCGACCTGCGCCGCCTGGCGACGCTCTCACTCGGCACGCCGACCAACTGCGCCAGGACAGTAACGACCAGCGACCGGCGCTTGACCCAGCGGGAGGGAACGACGGCCCAGCGACCCCCGGGCAGGCGCGCACGGCGGATCGGCGATCGATGCACAGTGTGGATCCGCCGGAAGGAGCGCCGTTTGGCCAGGCCGCTGCCACGAGAGGAAGGGGGCCCGCCTGTACGCTTTTCGCGGCTGGGCGGCGCTGCGCGCCCGTCGCCAAAGATCGGGGCCGCCGTCCCGCCATACGCCCAGCTCTCCCTCCCAAAGGTCTCGGGCCCGAGGCCTGAGACCAGCCCGCCGCAGCAAGGCGCACTGCGGCCGTCCGCCAGCGCGTGACGGGCCATGAGTCCTGTGGTGTTCCGCCGACCTCGCCTGCCCCCGCCCGACGCAACTATGCGGCCTCAAGCCGAGACATGGGCCCCCAGGCAATGATCTGGGCCGTCCGGCTGGGGCCCGGGCCTCGTGGGTCACTCACACGACCAGCCGGGCGGACGGTCTCCACGCTGCGCCGGCTGCGGTGACAGCGGACCCCGCCTCACCACCGGCGACGCGTCGCGCCGGAAATGCGTCTGCTCGTCGGTCCTGAGGCGCACGATGTGTGGGGGACCAATCGGTGAGGCAAGGGTGGCGACTGGATGGCACGGCCCGAAGACGTGCTCCGCATGATGCGCGAGTTGCTGCGTGCCGGTCACCTGGCGAGCATCGAACAACTTCCGGGCCTGGTGGCCGAGCACGCGGCCGAGGCAGACCTGCAAGACGCCCGTATCTATGTGTCAGACCTTCGGCAGCAGGTGCTGCGGGAGCTCACGGGCTGCGGTCTCGATGCCGGCCGGGACGGCGAGGAGCTGTCCATCGAAACGACCTTGCCGGGCCGTGCCTTCCGCCGCTCGTGCATCGTGACCGCTCCCGGTACCGGACCGCGGCGGCAGCGGTACTGGGTGCCGATCCTCGACGGCACGCAGCGCCTGGGGGTCCTGCGCGTGGACATGACCGACGACGCCGACTGCGACGCGGCCGAGCAGCTCGCCTCCCTGGTGGCTCTGCACCTGGTCAGCAAGCGCCATTCGAGCGATTCGCACGCCCGCCTGGTGCGCAGCGAGCCCATGAGCATCGCCGCGGAGATGCAGTGGGCTCTGATGCCCCCGCGGTCGTTCGCCAACAGCCGGGTGGTGGTCTGCGCGGAGATGGAGCCGGCCTACCAGGTCGGCGGGGACGCGTTCGACTATGCGCTGGCGGGCGAGGTGCTCCATCTGGCGGTCTTCGACGCCATGGGCCACGACACCGCGGCCGGCTTGACCTCTCACCTCGCGGTGGCCGCCTGCCGCAACCAACGCCGCCACGACGTCGGTCTTGCGGCGGCCAGTGACGCCATCGAGCAGGTGCTCATCGAGCAGTTCGCGCGCGAGCGGTACGCCACGGGAGTGCTGGCCGACCTGGACCTGCGCGCCGGCCGTCTCACCTGGGTGAACCGAGGTCATCCCCCGCCGGTGCTGATCCGTGGCGGACGCTGGGTGCACGTCCTTGATTGCCCGCCCTCGCACCCGATGGGCAGCGACCTGGGCCTGCCCGTCCAGATGTGCCACACACATCTGCAACGAGGCGACCGCGTGCTGCTCTACACCGACGGCGTCACAGAGGCGCGCGACGCGCAAGGGAAGCAATTCGGCCGGGAGCGGTTCACCGACTTCGTCATCCGTCAGCAGGCCGATGGCATGCCCGCGCCCGAAACGTTGCGCCGTCTCATGCACGACATCCTCGACCACCACCGCGGAAGTCTTCAGGACGACGCCACCGTCCTCATCTGTGAATGGCAAGGGCCGCCCCCTCAGCGCCCCGGAGACGGCGCAAGTAGTTCGAACGCTTGCGGGCCGCGCAGGCAGGCCGATCGGGCCGCGCATCACTCGCATGAGCCGTCCAGCTGGAGACCGCGGTCGGGCAGGGCACACCTTGGCCCAGTGCCTTGGGCAGGCCCGGTCAGTAGAGATGGACGGGCAGGCTGACCAGGCCGAAGCTGACGTAACCGGTCCAGATCGCGCGCGTACCGACAACGTCCAGCCCGGGGCGGTATGCGCGCGCGGGGTGCTGCTCCGGCCCGGTGACAGAGGCGGGCACGCGAAGCGTGTTTATTGTGACGATATCGGGCAAGCCGGGTCGATGGGGGAGGGATACGCATTCCGTTCAAGGGAGCCCGTCATGATCATCCAGAAGATGCACGGCATGGGCATACGCAGTGAGCATGCGTACCTGGCCGGCATGGCGTCCATCGGCCTGTCCGTCGCCGCTTGGGCCACCAGCCTCACCGCGGAACCCGGCGTAGGCCTGGCCCGCGCCGACCGCTGGGGAATCTATGTCGGCGAGTGGGCCCCCACCTTCTTCGGCCTGGGCCTGGCCCTCAGTCAGTACGAGCAGGCTGACGGCACGCTCCAGGAGAGTGACGTCCACCACCTCAAGGACAAGGTGATGGACAAGGTGGCCGCCTGAGACACGGCCCCCGCCCCGGCGGCGCCGCACCCGCCCACGCCGTCCGTTGACAGGTCGTGAGCACAGCGACAACGAGGACCCGGTCAGCCGCCACCCGCAGCTGGACTTCCCCGCCCAGGACCAGCCGCATCCGGGCTGGACCGGCCCGATGGACCCGCGCCCCGACCACGGCGAGACCTCGTACGAAGGCAGCGGCCAGCTGGTGGGCAAGGCCGCGGTGATCAGCGGTGGCGACTCCGGGATCGGCCGGGCCGTGGCCATCTTCGACAGCCAGAACATCGCGTACAGGTTCGTCTTGAGCACCCGGTCGAACTGCTCCGTGTCGATCGCGCCGATCCCTCCCGGCTGGGACCTCCCAGCGCTGCCGCTCGGCGTGCTTCGCCGAGAGGTAGGCGCTGTAGTTGCCGCCGTAGCGGACGGGTCCGTTCGGCGCCGGGTCGAGGTCGATCAGGTCGGTGCTGACGGCGTCGAGGAACGCCCGGTCGTGGCTGGCGACCACCACGGTGCCGGACAGGGACCGGACCTGTGCCTCGAGGAAAGCGGCGGCGTCGTCGTCGAGGTGGTTGGTCGGCTCGTCCAGGAGCAGCGCGGAGGGCCGAAGGGCCGCCGGACCAGCAGCGCGGCCAGTGCGAGCCGGCCGCGCTGCCCACCGGAGAGCGAGCGAAGGCTCCGGTCGTGACCGAGGGCGCCCAGGCCGAGGCCGTCCAGGACCAGCGCGGCGCGGCGGTCGGCGTCCCAGGACTCCCGGTTCTGGGCCTGTTCGAGACGTCTGCCGTAGGTGTCGAGGAGTTCCCGGTGGCCGGGGTCGTCCTCGGGGACGCGCGCCAGCTCCTTGCCTAGCCGGTCGAGTTCGGCGAGGTCTTCACGGGCCTCGCGCAGCGCCTCGTCCAGTACGGCGCCGAGGGTGAAGTCCGCGTCGAACGGCATCTCCTGCTGGAGGAAACCGACGTCGCGGGGGCGGGAGACGCTTCCCCCATTGGGTTCGTCCACGCCGGCGAGCAGCCGCAGCGGGGTGGACTTGCCGACGCCGTTCTCCCCGATCAGGCCGATGCGGTGACCGGGGGAGGCGGTGAGGCGGACACCGTCGAGGACGCGACGTCCACCCAGAGTCCGGACGAGGTCGTGGGCGAGCAGAGCGGGCTGGGGCACGGGGCACCGTCCTGGCGTGATCGGTTCTCGGCCCGCCGGGCGCACGGCCTCGGACGCGGACCACGTCACACGTCGGCGGCTCACACCGCCGGTGCCCCCGTCTCCTTCAGCACCCCGTCGGCCAGCCGCAGCCAGCGGCTGATCCCGATCTCGGCGAGGAACCGCTCGTCATGGCTGACCACCATGAAGGCACCCTGGTAGGAGTTGAGCGCGCTCTCCAGCTGGCCCGCGCTGACCAGGTCGAGGTTGTTGGTGGGCTCGTCGAGCAGCAGCAGGTGCGGGGCCGGCTCCGCGCACAGCACGCAGGCCAGGGTGGCGCGCAGCCGCTCGCCGCCGGAGAGGACACCCACCGGCAGATGGGCCCGCGCGCCCCGGAAGAGGAACCGGGCGAGCAGGTTCATCCGCTCAGCCTCGGGCCGCTCGGGCGCGAACGCGGCGAAGTTCTCCGCCACAGTGCGGTCCAGGTCCAGCAGGTCCAGGCGTTGCGACAGGTAGGCGATCCTCCCGTCGTTGCGCTTGATCTCCCCGCTCTCCGGGGCGAGAACCCCGGTGACCAGCCGCATCAAGGTGGTCTTGCCGGCGCCGTTGGGCCCGGTCAGTGCGATGCGCTCGGGACCCCGGACGCTCAGGTCGACGCCGCCCGCCGCGAACACGTCCTTGCCGCCGAGGCGGACCTGCATGCCCTCGCCGAGGAACAGGTTGCGTCCGGCGGGCACGTGGGTGCCGGGCAGCTCCAGCGTGAGCCGCTGCTGCTCGCGCAGGGCCCGCCCGGCCTCGTCGAGGCGGGCCTTGGCATCGCTGACCCGGGAGGCGTGCATCGTGCCGGACTTGCCCGCGGCCTCCTGCGCGCCGCGCTTCATGTTGCCGGCGAAGATCTTGGGCAGCCCGGCGTTCTTCAGGTTCTTGGCGGCGCTGCTCGCCCGGCGCTCGGCGCGCTCGCGGGCCTGCTGCAGTTCCCGCTTCTCCCGCTTCAGTTCCTGCTCGGCGTTGCGGACGTTCTTCTCGGCGACCTCCTGCTCGGCGCGGACGGCCTCCTCGTACTCGGTGAAAGCACCGCCGTACAGGCGCAGTTCGTTGCTGCCGAGTTCGGCGATGCGCTCCATGCGGTCCAGCAGCGCGCGGTCGTGGCTGACCAGGAGCAGACAGCCGTTGAAGTCCGACAGCACGTCGTAGAGCTTGTGCCGGGCCTGGAGGTCGAGGTTGTTGGTCGGCTCGTCGAGAAGGAGGACGTCGGGACGCTTGAGCAACTGGGCGGCGAGCCCGAGGGAGACCACCTGGCCTCCGCTGAGCGTGCTCAGGGTGCGGTCCAAGGTGAGGTCGGCCAGACCCAGACGGTCGAGCTGGACGCGGGTGCGCTCCTCGATGTCCCAGTCGTCACCGATGGCGGCGAAGTGCTTCTCGTCGACGTCCCCGGACTCCACAGCGTCCAGGGCGCGGATCACCGCGGCGACGCCGAGCACCTCGGCGACGGTGAGGTCGCTGGTCAGGGGCAGGGTCTGCGGGAGGTAGCCGAGCGTTCCGTTCACCGACACCGAGCCCGTGGCGGGCTTCAGCTCACCGGCGATCAGCTTGAGCAGGGTGCTCTTGCCGGAGCCGTTGGGCGCTACCAGGCCCGTACGGCCGGGGGTCACGGAAAAGGACAGGTCGTGGAAGACGGGGGTGTCGTCGGGCCAGGCGAAGGAGACGTTCGAGCAGACGACAGCGACGTCGGACATGGAAATGACCTCGGAGGTACGAGGGCAGAGCGTAGACCTCTGCCCTGGGCAGACGTGGGAGGAGGGGGTACGACGAAACGGACCACCTCGGCAGCGCTCCTGAGCGCCGGCCGGTGGCCGTCAGATCCGGATCTCACCCGGAGATGTCGTCGTCACCCACCACGTCTGTGACTCCTCATTGCCCGTCCTGTGACAGCCACCAGCATAACAACACGTTCCCGTCTCCTCTTTCCGATCGGACCTCCCCGTGATCGCGATCGCCGGTTCCCGCTGCCGACACGCCTGGCCGGCCGGGGCTCGAAGCTCGCGCCCTGACGACGTCAGAGCCGCTGCTGCTCCACACCAGCTCACCGCCGCCCGCTCGGCGCCGAAGGCACCCCGTGAACACCCGCGCGCGAGAACGACCGACCGCTGCTTCCCTGAGCGACCGGCTCCCACCGGGTACGTGGTCGCCGACGCCGGGTCCGGCCTGCTGGTGAGACCCTGAGGGCCTGGACCAGTGTCATGGAGTGACTCACCGACAAGCAGCGGCTCCTGATGCGGCGGGACCGCGGCTACACCCCGGACGAGTCGGTCCTGAAGGTGTTGCGGAGAAGGCGCGAGCAGTACCCCATGTTCCGGTGGGGCGGGAGTGCCGACGGCGGTCTGGGCGAGCGGATGCCGTTCTGGTACGGCTATTTCGTCCGGGAGCAGATGCGGGAGGAGTGCGAACAACCAACTCCGCTGGGCCCGATCGGTGAAAGCCTCCCTGCGGCGTGCGTTCAAGGCCGAGATCGGGCGACGCAGGAAGCAGGAGCGGGAGCAGGAACGGCTGTTTCGTCAGGACCGCGAGGAGCAGGCGCTGCGGCTGCACGGGGAGGGTGTGGCGAATCGTGACATCGCAGCGCGGCTCGGCCTGTCTCCTCAGCAGGTCGAGAGTCTGCTCTACCGTGTCCGGAAGGCCGCGGGAATACGCTCCGACGTAATGAGGACCTGCACAAGGAGCGGCGCCTTGCGGCGGCGGAGGCTCTGGGCCACAGAAGAGCGGGCCTGGCGAGGGCGGAGATGGGACGGTCCCTCGAGTCCGTCAAGGACCTGCTGCAGGACGCGGTCTTCCACGAAGCCCCGGAAGACCATCCGGAGCGGCTGGCACTGGCCCGGCAGTCTGCTCGGCTTCGCGGCACGGGCCTGACGAAGGACGAGGTTCTGGAGAAGCTCGGCGGTACCCGGGGGAAGGCGCTGAGGGCCTTCCGGGACGCAAGCTTCCTCGAGGTTGTCGTCCCCGGGCCCGGGGAGCGAGGCTGTGATGTCTGACGTCTGAAACGGTCGCGTCGGCTGTCGGCTGCACGCTCGTCCGTCACTCCCGTGGTGGCCTGGCAGATCGGATGAAGCCGGATCCGGGGAGTCACCCGGCACGGTCTGCCGCCGGTCCTCAGCGCCGAGCATGGTTCTCGCGTCCTTCAGGGCCGGGCGGCAGGACGGTGTTATGGGTTGCTGACTCGTTCGGGTGGAGGCGGGCTTTGACGAGGAGGACGCGGCCCGCTCATGAAACTCCCGCGGACCCAGCGGCGGTGCCCGCACTCGTGCGGCTCAGCCCGGAGAGCGAGGAGTGTTCCGCGGGCGTCGCTCGCCGCGAGGCGGCGTCGACTGGGACGGTCCGCCGTCCCGGCTCACGGGCGCCTTGCCGCCTCTCGCAGGGATGCGCGTAGTTCCTTGCGGTGGCGCCGCCATTCGATCATTGTGCCTGGATCGTCTCGCAGGTGTGGGGGTACCAGGAACCGCGGCCGGTTGAACCAGAGGATCGTGAGGTGGAGGCCGAAGCCGAGGGCGGACATCAGGACCCCGAGGGCCGTGAGGATGCTTCCCGCGGCCACCGTGACGCCTTCGAACCAGCCGATCAGGAAGCCGCCGGTGAGGCAGAGCCCTGCCCCTAGGGAGATCCCGGCCCAGGGGACCAGGCCGCGCTTGTGCCCGCGGACCCGGGACGGGTCGAAGGGGTGGAACCGGCTCCCCGGTACGACGTGGAAGCGCGGGCTGTCGTGCCATGCCAGCCATGCGGACCGGACCGAGATCCCGGCCCCGGCCCAGCAGAGGAACGTCACGCACACGTACCCGAACGCACCCATCGCCCCGCTCCTTGTTCGCCTGCCCCGAGTGTCCTCCCTTGCCGCAGGGACGGTGAGGGGAGTGGGTCACGGGCGGCAGGATGACGTGCGGCGTCGGGTGTTGCAGCGGTGGTGCGACCGTACCGTGTGCCGCCTGGATCGGCTGGCCGCCGGCGGCCGCCACCACGTGGGCGAGGGCCACGCCCGCGGGGATGTCCCGGTACTCGCTCGGCCTGTGCCGCAGCGAACCGTCTGCCGGCAGTTCCGACCAGTCGATTACCGGCCGCTCGGGCAGTCTGGGCAGCGGCACCACCGCCTTCGGGAGGAGGCGGACCACCTGCCAGTGCCCGCAGTCATCGATCCGCGATTCGACCGGCAGCCCGGTGCCGCGCATGTCGCCGGGGAGTTGCTCCCGCGCCGCAAATGAGCCTTGAGCCGCCCGAAGGGTGATAGGGCGCGCGCAAGGGGCGTCACCCCCCACGACTGCACTTCCGTGGCGCACCTGGCCCGGAGACCTTCACGCCTGCATGGCCGCCACGCGGCTGCTGGGCGGCCTCCGCTCGGGATATCCGGGCGGTCGCGACGAACGTTGTCGTGCAGCAACACGGGATTCCCAGACCAGAGGAGCAAAGCCCGGCTGTACGAATTCTGGCGGAACAAGCTCACTCCCGGGCCGTCCGGTGACAGGGACACGAACCATGCCCTACCGGGGCCTGTGCAAGACCCACCTCGGTCACATCCTGATCGCCGCCGGATTCAACCTGCAACGCCTCGACGCCTGGTGGACCGAAACTCCCATCGGCACCACCCGGATGAGCTGACTCGCCCGCATCGGACTCGAACCGGCTGCCTGACCGCACCGAATCCACCAACAAAGCCTGAAGGCCGGGGCATCCTCGGAGGAACCTGGTGAAGAGGCCTCGGCCGGGCACCCGTTCGCACACCGGCCGCGCAAAGCTCCGCGGGCCACAGGGCTCCGCGGCCGTGTACTCCAGCCGACGCATAAGAGTCTTCTTGTCGAACAGAGCATGTGCAATTGGCTTTACCGCCATCGGGTACAACCACGAGCAGTACTTCAAGGGTCCAACCTGCACCGGGACGACCGGTAGCACGGCACCTCTCGTCGGACGACCCGACCCTGATTCCTTGGAGTTCACGTGCGCTCACGCCCGGCGGCGGGCCGCTCGACCGCGACGGCCCTGTTCGCCCTTCTCATAGCCGGCGCCACGGCGCCCGCCCACGCGGCACCGACCGCGCCCGCCACATCCTCCTCGCCCACCACGGCGCCCACCAACACGCACTCGTCCACCACCGAGCCGGCCGCGGCCTCCTACCGGCTCACCCTGTCCGCCACGCCCGACCACACGGACTTCGGCCACCGCAAGGTCGATCTCTCCGGCACCCTGACGCGGTCCGACGGCACGCCTGTGGTGGATGCATCGATTTCCGTCGGGCAGGGCGTGATGTACGCGACGTGGAACCCGTGGGGTGACCCCATCAACCCTGTCGAAAGCGAGGGTCGCAGCCTCGGCACCCTGCGCACGGATGAGAGCGGACGGTTCACCCTCGACGACGTTGCGGCCGACCGCTGGCTGGACAGGGACAGTGTCCTGCTGTCGCCGCTCAACCAGGTTGAGTTCTACTCCACCTACAACTCGGCGGAGGACCCCTCGGACCACGACGTGGTCTACGCCGACGCCACGGTCAGCACCTCGCCCGTCGCCAGTACGCTGACCTACAAGGTCAACAAGACCCAGGTGCACACCGGCGACACCCTCACGGTCACAGGCAAGGTGAGCTGGCCGGCCGGACACGGGCCGGTCGCCGGCACCCGGGTGTTTCTGCGCACCTATTACGAGAACCAGTACAACGCCCAGACGACCACGGACGGCCAGGGCAACTTCACCGTAAGCGCCAAGATCAGGTCGCATGACCGGGAATTCGTGATTTTCTCGGCCCCCCACGACTACTACATCAGCGGCGCGGAACACACGCTGCCGGTGAAGGTCGGCACCGGCGGCGGCACACCAAAGCCCACACACACACCCACCGCCACAGCCGGGCCCACCCACTCCCCGACCTCGCGGCCATCGGCAACGGGCTCGGCGACCACGACCCCGGCTCCTGTGGACCCGCCGGGCGGCTCCACCGACGGTGACCTGGCCCGCACTGGGACCGAGGCCGGGCTCGCCGCCGGGCTCGCCCTGCTTCTCCTGGGCTCCGGCGTAGGCCTGACCTGGTGGAAACGGCGCAGGAACCAGGCACGTGCCTGACCCCGCCCACACCGGTGGACAGGCCTATCGCGCGGCTCGGGCCATTGTCCGGGACAGCGACTGCCGAAGCGTTCGGGAGTCAGTTGCTGATCATCAGACTCGTGGACGTCGATGAGAAGTGACGGCACCGATGGTGTCCGCGGACGCGGAAGAGTTGCGAACGCGGGAGGCTGGTCATCGAGGCGCGTTCTGGTTCATCGATGGCTGCGTGGCTCGCCTGGTGAGATCAGTGCGACTGAGCGGTCACGGGGATGACCTCTTCGATCCGAGGAGGATGCCGATCAGCCCGCCGGTGACTGTGCCGAGCCATGGACCGAGGTAGGCGAGAGAAGGGACATCGACGTTCCAAGCTCGGACGGCCGTGATGATCAGGCTGAGCAGAATCGCCTGCGCGATCAGATAGACCGAGATCTTTCGCTGTGTGGTCCAGGCTCGCATGTGCTCCACGAGTTTCTGCCTCATCAAGCCCCCTGCCGACCGTCGCAGCAACGTGGACGATGGTAGAGCTCGCAGAACGCAGGCGGTGTGTTCTCGCCCGATCCACCGAGTTTGCGGGGCAGTCATTCGGTGACAAGTCAGCCAGCCTTGACCGGCTTCTCGGCTCGGGCTCGGGTGCTGGCGAGGCGGTAGGAGTCGGTGCCGATCTGACCCTCGACGCCGCCCTTCTCGTGGGCGCCCTCGACACCCGGGCGGCAGTGGAAACTCTTGATGCCGTAGTGCGACTTGAACGCGATCCACCGATCCGCTTCCACCCTCGCCGGGCTCAGCCCCAGCACCCGGGGGACGGCCGCCTTGAGGTTGTCGTAGCGGACCTTGCTCCGGGGGACTCCGCCCAGCGTCCGCAGCGCGTGGACGTGACCTTCGAAGAAGGCTTCCTGGCCGCAGGAAGCGAGCACGCGGTGGACGGCCTTGCCCGAATACGACAGGCGGAAGGAAAACAGGTAGCAGGTCACCAGTTCGCCGGCGAGACGGACCGTCACGTCACCGAAGTCGACCTCCGCCTCATGACCGGGCTGGTGGGTCTGGGGGACGAACGCCTCCAGCGGGACCTTGCCCGACTCGACCGCGATCTCGGGCTTCGGGGCCGCGACGTAGTGGTGGACCATGCCGTAGGAGACATCAGCGCTGTGCTCCTCGACCAGCCGGTGGAAGATCCGCGTGACGGTGTGGCGCTGCTTGCGCGGCGTGCGGCACGGTGATGGTGTCGTTCCGTCTGCCGTCCGGTTCGCGTGCGCGGGCCCGGCCCGCCCGCCCGGGACCGCCCTGCGGGACAGGGGTACCTGGAATCCTGATCACCGTGCCGCCTCGCGGCACCGCACACCGAAGGGCCACCCGTTCCGGCCCCTGCCCCGGCAGCGCCCGCACGGGCCGGGCTTGCCACCAACGATCGTTGGCAGCAAGCCCGGAAGGCTGCACCACCGGGCACTGGGGTGGTCCCGGACCACCCGGCGGCGGCGGTCGGGCTCCCGGGCATGACCGCCGCCCCACGCATCGTCGCACCCAAGCCCGCCCCCGGTGACCGAGTGGCCGTCCTCTCGCCCGCTCGGGCCTTCCCCAGGTGCTGCCGCTGCCCTACGAACTGGGCCTGCGCAGACTGGTCGCGCACTACGGTCTCGACCCGGTCGAGTACCCGACGACCCGTCGGCTCGGCTCCAGCGCCGAGGACCGGGCGGCCGACCTGCACGCCGCCTTCACCGACCCGGACATCAAGGCGATCACCACCAGCATCGGCGGCAGCGACCAGATCACCGTCCTCCCGCACCTGGACGGCGAACTGATCCGTGCCAACCCGAAGCCCTTCTTCGGGTTCAGCGACAACACCAACCTGCTCATGTACCTCGCCAACCTCGGCCTCGTCGCCTACCACGGCGCGAGCGTGATGACGCAGTTCGGCCGGCCCGGCGCCATGCACTCGCTCACCGAGGCATCCGTCCGTGCCGCGCTGTTCACCACCGGGGCATACGAGTTGACGCCCTCCCCGGACACCAACGACGTCGACCGCCCGTGGAACGACCCGGCCGCTTTCGCCTCGGCACCTGTCATGGAGCCCGCCGGGGGACGGCACTGGCACCAGCCCGACCAGGTCGTCGAAGGCCCCGCCTGGGGCGGCTGCGTCGAAGTGCTGGCCCAACTGCTCATGGCCGACCGGGAGATACGCCCCGCCGCCGAGTACGAGGGCCGGGTGCTCTTCCTGGAGACCTCCGAGCAGATGCCGAGCGCCGAGGACGTCTACCGCATCCTGCGCGCCATGGGCGAGCGCGACTGCTGCACCGCTTTCCCGCCGTGCTGATGGGCCGTGCCAAGGCCTGGTCCTTCGACCGTCCGTACGAAGCCGAGGACCGTGCGCGCTACCGCGCCGAGCAACGCGAGGCCGTCCTGCGCGCCCTCACCGGCTACGCCCCCGGCACCATGGCCGTCTTCGACGTCGACCTCGGCCACACCGACCCTCAGCTGGTGATTCCCTACGGGGGCCTGGTCCGCGTCGACGGTCCGGCCCGCGTGATAACCGTCCACTACTGATCTCGGCGTCCGGCCTCGTCCAGGTCACCCGCCCGGCTCACCTGCGGTTCCAGGGTGCGGTTGTACGGTCGCGGCGCGGCCGTACCCCCACGGATGCCCCGCCCCGCCGGCCACTCTCGCTGGGGTGAGCAGCGGTGCACGATGGCAACGGGGCGGACCGACAGCGCGAGCGGGCAGGATGCCTGCGCTCAGTAACCCATGACATGCCGCGTTGCGGCAGGCCGCGATATGACACCAGTACGACCCCGCACACAAGTGCCGCGCCCTGGACTCCCCTGGAAAGGCCCGAACGCCGCGTGATCCCTGGGAGGGAGATCAGTGATGACAATAGCCGCCGATGAACGCCGAGGGCACGCAGTCCTGTCCCGCCGCCAGGATGTGCATCTACGTATCAGCCTGAGAGGACGTGCAAGCTGAGGGACCACCCCTCAGTCTTCGGACAGCACGGGGACCGCGGCCGGAAGGCGGCAGGGCTCGATGTGCTGTGGAGGCGCTGGCGGGCCGGCCTGCGGCGGTGAGTTACACCTACGGCTGCTGCAGGGGGACGGCCTGCAGGTGCGCACCTGTCGCTGCTGGTGGTCCAGGATGAAGGGGTTGATGATGCGCGGTTTGTGGTGCATGACTTGTCGCCGCGGGGCGCCAGGCTGGTGAACTGCGCACGCCGGGACAGGTTACGGCAGCATGTGTGGCCGTCCTCTTCTGCAACGGACCCCTCGCGGGCCGGCTGCGCTGCAGGCGCCTCTACGCTGCCTGCCTCTCAAGGCAGACATCGGCCTTCGGGGATTTTGGTGCGTTGCTCGTCCAGGTCGAAGTCCAGCAGCTCGGCTTCGACCTGGACATCCGTCCACAAGGCCAGGGGCGTCAGCAGTGCCCATGGGACACGGCCCGCGAATGCGCCAAGTGCGTGGTGCGTGACCATGATGTCATCGCGGTCGCGGCTTCCGGCCTACGTTCCTCAGCGGGATCATCATGGCGCGTAGGGCGGTGGACGCTGCGATCGGCGTTACGGAGCAGGCATTGAGGGGGAGGGGCTGCAAGCACGGGCGGGACATCGGCCTGGTGCATCCCACGTACCGGACGCGATGCAGCGGTGGACTGCAGCGCTTGATCAGCGACGCGGGACTTCAGGGGTGCCTATGGCCTTGAGTGCTTGGGATCTTTTAGTAGACGTACAGGTGGGTGTTGAGGTTGGCGAAGGAGACGGTGCCGGCGCTCTTCCACGCCTTGTAGCCGGCGGACTTGGTCAGGTCCGCCTCGAAATTCGGACTGCTCTCGTAGCTGATCCCGTACCGGTAGGCGCTGCGGCCTGCGTTGACCAGCTCGGTTGCCATGTTGACCATGCGGTACGGCTGCGAGGTGGGGGAGTTGGGTGAGGAGAACACGTTGCTCCAGTGCGACCCGACGGTGCCACTGGAAGGGGTGTACGGCGGCTTGGAGGAGCTCACTGTCCAGGTTGCGGGATTGTAGGTGTCGCCGCTGGTGAGGTAGCTCCACCTCACCTGGTCGATCGCCCAGTAGCCCCGGTTGGTGCCGGTGACGGCCGAGCGCAGGTCGAAGACGGACACGCCGTGGCTGCCGACCACCTTGTCGACCTCGTTGGCCGTACCCGGGTCGGTCACCACCAAGGCGGTGTCCTCGTCCACGCCGAAGGCGCGATTGTGTCCGGTGTCGGAGGCAAGGCGGACGATGCGGCCCTGGCGGCCCCGGGCGGCGAAATGGGTGTCGATCAGGCCCGTGGTGAAGAAGTCGAAGCCGCCTTCTGGCCGGTAGCTCAGGTCGTCGGGGTAGGTGCTGTTGACCGATGGGTGCGAGCCGTAGCGCAGGGCGTCCCAGCTTTCTCCGCCGGTGACCATGTCCCGGCTGCCTGCGATGGCGGTTCCGGCGCTGGTGCCCATGATGACGGCGCCGGTGGCGAACCGGGCACGGATCGCGGCGAGCGCGGGCGAGTCGGTGTTGTCGCTCTTGAGCAAGGTGGTGACGAGCCGGCTCTGGTCGCCGCCGCCGAAGAAGAAGCCGTTGAGCGTGTTGATCTGGTCGATCACGGCCTGGCTGGCGTTGTTGGAGATGTGGTCCAGGTCGATCGGGATCCACTGGGCGTCGGCTGCGCCGTAGGTGTTCTTCAGCAGGTCGGCGTAGTAGTCGCCGTTGCAGACGGAGTTGCTGCAGGTGGCCGGGTCCGCGGCGTAGGGGTCGTCGGCGGGCACAACGGAGGCGGCGGTGATGACGCCGATCCGGGCCTGCGGGGCGCCGCCTGCCAGGTTCAGGAAGGTGTTGTAGATCGAAGCGTTGGTCGGGGTGACCGCACCACCGGCGAGGACCAGGCTGCCACGTGTGCTCGTGGCAGCGGCCGCCGGACCGGTGGGCAAGAGGTTGGCGGCGCACAGTACGGCGGCAGCCGCGCAGAAGGCGAGGGCGCGTCCGGGCAGGCGTACGGAGGGCGAAGTAGGGAGCATCTGTGACTCCGAAGGGGGGACGGTGTCTGGCCGCGGTGGGAGGCGTGCCGGCAGAACGGGCCCGCTGCAGGGAGAGGGTTGTGCCGCGAACCGGAAACTACAGAAGACGGTTACGGCTGTGAAGATGTAACGCACGGAAGTTCCTTACTGATCTTCGTCCAGCGTTCCGGAGCCGCCGGAACGGCCCGTTACCGTTATGTAACTTGCATTACATCTAGCGCTTAAAATCTTCGTTGTGTAACTTCTGAGAGCGACCTGAGCCACCGTTTCCTCCCCGCGGCCTCCCCACGAGAGAAGGTCCCTCATGACGAACGCTTCCCTGCACAGAACCGCAACTGCCTTCGCCGCCGCAGTAGGCGCAACCTTGGCCTTGACCGCCTGCGGTGGCAGTGCCGCCAAGGGCGAGCACGCCCCCTCCGCCGCGCCCCAGGCCGTCATGGTGAGCGGCCTCGAGATCAAGCAGGACCGCGCCCTGCACGACGCGCTGCCCGCATCCATCAAGTCCGCCAGGAAGGTCCGCGTCGCCACCGACGTCCCGTACCCGCCTTTCGAGATGTACGTCTCCGAGGGCAGCACCCAGATGACCGGCCTCGACTACGACCTCGGCCAGGCCCTCGGCGCCAAGCTCGGCGTCACATTCGCCTTCCACGCCCAGAAGTTCGATGGCATCGTCCCAGCCATCCAGGCTGGCAAGTACGACGCCGCGATCTCGGCGATCACCGACAACAAGGAGCGCGAGAAGGTCGTTGACTTCGTCGTCTACTCCGCCTCCGGAACCGGCCTGATGGTCGCCAAGGGCAACCCCGCCAAGATCGGCACCCTTGACGACCTGTGTGGCCGCAAGGCCGCTGTGCAGAGCGGCACCCACCAACAGGAGCTGCTGAACAAGCACCAGGACGCCTGCAAGGCCGCTGGCAAGCCGAACATCGAAATCCAGACCTTCCCCAAGGATTCCGACGCGCAGCTCGCGCTGCGCTCGGGCAAGGTCGACGCAGATGTACTGACCAAGCCGGCCGCCGGCTGGACCGCCCGCACCGCCGACGGCGGCAACGCCTTCGAACTGGTCGACGACCCGGCGGCCCTGGGAGGCTACGAGTCCTCCCCGAACGGCATCGCGGTCTCCAAGAGCCTTCCCGAGCTCACCGACGCCATCCAAAAGGCTCTGCAGTCGCTCATCGACGACGGCTCGCTCGCGAAGATCTACGACAAGTACGGCGTTGCCTCCATTGCGGTCAAGTCCGCCACCAAGAACAGCGCGGACAGCTGACATGGCAGACGCCCTCTCCTCTACCGGGCAACCAGCCGTTGCTGGCTCCGGCGCCGCCGAAATCCGTGCCGTGCCGGTGCGCCACTGGGGGCGCTGGACTGCCGCCGTGGTCTGCGCGCTCGCCCTGATAGGCATGGTCGGCTCGCTCGCCAAGAACCCCAACCTGCACTGGGACGTCATCGGCCACTACCTGGCGGCCGGCCTCATCTTCCGTGGCCTGGTCACCACCGTGTGGCTGACCGCCGCCTCCATGGCTGTCGGCGTGGTGCTCGGCACCGTCATCGCAGTGATGCGCCTGTCGCAGAACCCGGTGCTGAAGGTGCTCTCCGGGCTGTTCGTCTGGGTCTTTCGCGGCACCCCGCTACTCGTCCAGATCATCTTCTGGGGCTACGCCGCCGCGCTGTACAAGCACGTCATGATCGGCGTTCCGTTCACCACGATCACCTTCGTCCGGTTCGATACCAACACGCTGCTCATTCCGGCCATGGCCGCGCTCTTCGCGCTGGGCCTGAACGAGGCCGCCTACGCCTCGGAGATTGTCCGCGCCGGCATTCAGTCGGTGGACGAGGGTCAGGCCGAGGCCGCCCACTCCCTGGGCATGACTCCGCTGCAGACCATGCGCCGCATCGTCCTGCCACAAGCCATGAAGGTCATCATCCCGCCCATGGGCAACGAGACCATCAACATGCTCAAGACCACCGCGTACGTCTCGGTGATCGCCGCCCACGACCTGATGTCCAACATCCAGGACGTGTACGCGCAGAACTACCAGGTCATCCCGATGCTGATGGTCGCTGCCCTGTGGTACCTGGCCCTCACCACCGTGCTCAGCGTCCCGCAGGCATGGCTGGAGCGCCGTTACGGCCGCGGCTCCTCCCGCGCCCAGCAGGTCTCGCCGCTGCGCCGGATGTTCGTCGGCGCGACCAGCCGCCTATCCGTCGATCGGGGGAACTGACCCGATGTCACAGCCCATGGTGCACGCCGGCGGTGTGTGCAAGAGCTACGGCAAGCTCGAAGTCCTCAAGGGCATCGACCTGACCGTCGAGCGCGGCCAGGTGTGCTGCCTGCTCGGCCCGTCCGGCTCCGGCAAATCCACCTTCCTGCGGTGCATCAACCACCTGGAGAAGGTCGACGGCGGCCGACTGACCGTCGACGGCGACCTGGTCGGCTACCGCCAGCGCGGCAACAGGCTCTACGAGTTGCGTGAGAAGGAGGTCGCCGCGCGCCGCCGTGACATCGGCATGGTTTTCCAGCGGTTCAACCTCTTCCCGCACATGACCGCGCTGGAGAACATCGTCGAAGCGCCGGTGAAGGTGGCCGGCATCAACCGCACCGATGCCCGCGCTGACGCGATGTCGCTGCTGGACCGGGTGGGTCTCGGCGACCGCGGGGACCACTACCCCGCCCAGCTCTCCGGCGGCCAGCAGCAGCGCGTTGCCATCGCCCGCGCACTGGCGATGAAACCCAAGCTGATGCTCTTCGACGAGCCCACCTCGGCGCTCGACCCCGAACTTGTCGGGGATGTCCTCGACGTCATGCGCGACCTGGCCGCCGACGGCATGACCATGGTCGTGGTCACCCACGAAATCGGCTTCGCCCGCGAGGTTGGCGACATGGCCGTGTTCATGGACGGCGGTGTGGTGGTCGAGGCCGGTGACCCGCGCGAGGTCCTCGTCAACCCCCGTCAGGACCGGACCCGCTCGTTCTTGTCGAAGGTCCTGTGAGCGCCTCCGAGACGGCGGCCCCCACCCTCGCCGCCAACGGCAGTCCGGCGGCCCTGGCCGCCCGGCTGCTGCCGCTGGCGACGGCACGCCATCCCCACTTCCTGTCAGACCTCGCCGAACTCGTGGCGATCGACTCGGGGTCCTACAGCCCCCAGGGGGTCAACCGGGTCGCCGACTGGGTGCTGACGCGGCTGACGAAGCTCGGCTTCGCTGCCGAGCGAGTCCCGGTGGCCACCGCCGAGCACGAGGTCGGTGACGCCGTCGTGGCACGCCGTTGCGGGTCCCGCCCGGCCACCGCCGGAGGCCGCCGGGTCCTGCTGATTGCCCACATGGACACCGTCTTCGAGGACGGCACCGCCGCTGCCCGCCCGTTTGCTCTCGACGGGACCCTGGCCTACGGGCCAGGCGTCAGCGACGACAAGGGCGGCCTGCTGGCCGGGCTGACCGCGCTCCAGGTGCTCGTCGAGGCCGGTGCGGAGGACTACGCAGAGCTGGTCTTCCTGGCCGTCCCCGATGAGGAGATCGGCTCGCCGGCCAGCCGTCCGCTCACCGAGCTGGTGGCCACCGGCGCCGACTACGCCCTGGTCCTGGAGTGCGCCCGGGAGAACGGCGACGTCGTGCTGGAACGCAAGGGCGTCTGCGACGTCATCATCACGGTAACCGGCCGCGCCGCCCACTCGGGCATCGAGCCCGAGCGCGGCGCCAACGCCGCGCTGGCCGCCGCCCACCTGATCGTCGCACTCCAGGCACTCAACGGCACCGACCCAGGCACGACGGTCAACGTTGGCGTAGTTCGGGCCGGCACCCGCAGCAACATCGTCTGCCCCGAGGCGGAGTTGCGCGTGGAGGTCCGCTCCACCACCACCGCCGGACTGCGGCGGGCCACCGAGGCCATCGCCGCCCTCGCATCCCACCCCGCCGTCGAGGGCACCACCGCGCACGTCGAACAGCTCGACCTGTGTCCGCCGATGGAGGACACACCGGCCTCCCGCGCGGTGTACGGCATCGCCCGCGAGGCGGCCGCGGAACTGGGACTGGACCTGGGCGCCGCCTCCACCGGCGGCGTCGGCGACGCCAACCTACTTGCCGGCACCGGTGTCCCCACCCTCGATGGGCTCGGCCCGGTCGGTGGTGCGGACCACAGCTTGGAGGAATGGCTGGACACCGACAGCGTCCCCGGTCGCGTCGCCGTACTGGCCGCCCTCACCGCATGCCTCGGTGCCGGCCTCGCCGCCGACGCAGCCACCTAGCACCCGACAGGGTCTCCGGCACCACCTCGGCGGGCCCACCCTCCGTATCGCCGCACCATCCTGCGGCTCCGGCCCCACGGCCGGGGCCGCGCAGGCCTCCCACCAGCGGGATTCGCCCCAAGGGTACGAACGCCCGCCGGGGGCGCAGCCCACCTCGGCAGGACGGCGTCTTCGACGCACCCAAGCAGCACCTTCACACTCCCTTCCACGGAGGACTTGCATGAAACGAGCACTGCGCGCAGGCTCCACCGCGGCACTGGCCGCGGCGATTTTGCTCGCTGCCACGTCCCCTGGGGCCCTGGCGGCCGGTCTCCAGCAAACCCACGGCCGGCACCACGGCGGCACCCTCATCCTGGTCGGCGGAGGACTAAAGGACTCCAACGCCGAGATCTACAACGAGATCGTCACCAAGGCCGGCGGCGCGGGCCAGGCCCGGATCGGCGTGCTCACCGCCGCCTCGGTCCCGCCGAGCCAGGACCCCGACGCCAACGACCCGGTGAACTGCTCCAACTCTGTATGCAACGGCGCCTACTATGCCGACCTGCTCAAGCGCTACGGCGCGCACGCCGAATGGATCCCGATCGACATCGAGCACATCCAGGCGGCCGACTCCGACGCCGTAGTCGCCCAGGTCAACTCGATGACCGGATTCTTCTTCGGCGGCGGCGACCAGTACCGCTATGTCACCAGCCTGCTGCGCGGCGCCGCCCACACCGACACCAAAGTGCTGGCCGCCATCCGCGCGAAACTGGCCGCCGGCGCGGTCGTCGCCGGCTCCAGCGCAGGTGCCCAGATCGCCTCCGGCCCGGACATGGTCACCGGCGGCGACAGCTACCAGGCGCTGCGGGACGGCAGCGAGCCAGGCTACTTCGACGACGCCTCCAAGCTCGGCTACCTGCCCGAAGGGGCTTCGGCTTCTTTGCCTCCGGTCTGCTGGACACCCACACCGGCACCTACGGCCGCGAGGGCCGGGCGATCCGCCTGGCCGCCGACACCAGCCAGGACCGCGTATTTGCCATGGACGACAACACCGCCATCGAAGTCGAGCACGCGGGCACCGACAACGAGCAACTACGAGTGCTGGGCACCCACGGCATCAGCATCCTGGACCTGCGCCAGGCCATGGTGCACCACGACACCGCCGGCTGGTCCATCTCCGGCGTCCACTACAGTTATCTCACCAACGGCGACCGCTACGATCCCCGGACCTGGCACACCCGGCCCGCCCGAGGCAAGCAATCGCTCAGGCCGTCCGGCGACACCCCCGTGGCGCCCAACAGTGACGTGTTCTCCTCCTATGCCAACGACAACGGCCACCCCTACTCGTTCTCCGGAACCGCACGCGAGCTGACAGCCACCGCCGCCCAGCGCACCACCACCGCCACCACCTTCGAGTCCAACCCGACCTTCCGCGTTCATTTCGCCCGCACCAGGCAGACCCACGCCTGGACCACCGACGGCCGTACCACCGCGTCGCTCACGGACCTGCGCATCGCCATCGCTCCCGCGTAACCTTGCACCACCAGGTCGTCCCCGAAATCCGGAGACGATCGCACGGTCCGGCCCGCACCCGCGAGCCGGACCGTGCGCGTAGTGGCCCACCCGCCCTGCTGCACTTGCTGCCCAGCCCCGCCAACCCCCACACCGTCAACCCCCCTCCCGCCGGAAAGGACCGTCCATGGCCACGGGCGCGCTCGCCGAAGTGATTCGCCAAAGACTGGGGGAGTGCACCCCCGCCGAGCGAAAAGTGGGCCGCGTTCTGCTGGCCGGCTGGCCCGCCACAGGATTCGAGACCATCGCCACCCTGGCCGAGCGTGCCGCAGTAAGCGCGCCCACCGTCCTCCGCTTCGTCAACCGACTGGGATATCGCGGCTTCCCCGACTTCCAGGCCGCGTTGCGCCGCGAACTCGACGAGCGCAACGCCTCGCCGCTGTCGCTGTACGACTCCGCCGACTACGGCCGGCCCACCGGCAGCGACCAGGCCGCCAGCGGTTCGCACGGTCTGCTGCGCCACGGCAGCGCCGTCTTCACCGAGGCGGTCGGCCGTACCCTCGCCGAACTGCCACCGCACGACGTGGAGCGGGCCGTGCAGCTGCTGGCGGACCACAAGCGCCGGATCACCCTGGTCGGCGGCCGCTTCACTAACCTGCTGGCGCAGTACCTCGGGCTGCACCTGATGCAATTGCGCGACGACGTGCATTTCCTGCCCGACCGCGACGTGGAGCGCAGTGCAGCGCTGGCCGCTGTCAAACGCCGTGATGTCTTCGTCGTCTTCGACTACCGCCGCTACGAACGGGACAAGGTGGTCATCGCAGACCTGGTGCGCGACAAGGGTGGCAAGACGGTGCTGTTCACCGACACCTGGCTCTCACCGGTCACCTCATGTGCCGAGGTCGTGCTCCCCAGCCAGGTCGCGGCGCCCTCGCCGTACGACAGCCTGGTTCCCACCCTCGCGGTGATCGAGACGGTCGTCGCCGGCGTCCTCACAGCGCTGGGCGAGACCGGGCACCAGCACATGCACACAGTCGAGGAGACCGCCAAGCACCTGGGTTCGGACTATCCACAGGCCTGAAAGGGGCCGTGCAACGTCGATGGGGGCAGGTGGGAGGCCACCCGCACAGACCAGCCGGCTCACGGCGTCCTCCCGCGCTCCTGGCGCCCCAGCACACCCATTCACCTCTCGCATCAGGTCCCTACCGGTGAACAGGCTGATGAGCGGCCGTCGCCTTCGCGGAGCAGGAGACACCAACCAACGGCGGGTGCCCACGGAAGCCGCGCCGCTCAGTGAGGAGGCCGGGCAGTGTGGTCCGGGTGATCGCGGGTACGGCGGGCTTCCTTCATCTCCGCCTCGTACAGATGGTCCCGTCCCTGAGCCAGTTCACCGACCAGACTCCGCTCCAGGTCCGCGAAAGGCCGGTAGTAAGTGCGGTTATATGCCTCGACGACCTGGAAGGTCCAGTGCCCGGGAATCACATTGCGTCCCAGGACCTCCCGCTCCACCGCGTCGGCCTCCTCCGTGTGACCGGCCTCGCGCAGCAAGCGCACAGCACGGTCGAGCTCGAGGTCGGCCGTACCCGTCAGCTGGTGAAAGGCATACAGGTGCCCGCGGGCCCGCTCGGTGGTCTCCAGAGCCTTGGACAAAGATCCCAGTGCCCGGACCGTCAGGTCACTCATTCCCGGTGGACGCCGATGCCCGGCGTCAAGTGGCTCCTGCCCAGCCACAAATTCTTCGCTCATTCTTTCCATATGCCACGCGAAAGTCCCGAGGCATCGGGCCCTCACTCTGCCGGGCGCTTGCTGGCGCCCACGCCGCCTCCGGCCGGCGGCGCGGGAGGAGCGCCGAAGCCGCACGACCAGCGGGTGGTCTGCCAGCGGCCACGGCGTCGCTTTCGCGCCAACCCGGTCCCATATGGGGCGATGTCCTGGGCGCCGTCACACCGCCGAGCACACGCGCGAGAGTCTGGCAGCCCGCTGCTCACCACCGTGTCCAGCGATATCGCCTTGGCCATCCCCGTCGATGTTCAGCCGCCGCACCATCAGAGGCCCGGCCATGGTCTGCTTGTAGGTACCGTGTACACGGTTCTGTTACGCCAATGGACGTCCTGGGTCATCCCGACATTGACGGCGATCAAGGTCGCCACCACTGTCGACCTCCCTTTGCGATGCCTGACCTCGGCCATACCTCACGTGAGGACACGGCCGAGGAATCCGTGGATGTAGCCGCTGATGGCATCCAGATGCGTTTCCAGAGCAAAGTGCCCAGCGGGCAGCAGGTGGACTTCGGCGTCCGGTAGGTCTCGGGTGAACGCCCTCGCACCGTCCGGGCCGAAAATTTCGTCTTTCTCACCCCAGACCGCAAGTAGTGGCACCTGGCTGGTGCGGAAATACTCTTGCAGCTTGGGGTAGCCGTCGATGTTGGTCGGGTAATTTCGGAAGAGCGCCAGCTGAACCTCATCGTTACCGGGTCGGTCCAGCAGAGTCTGGTCGTGCAGCCAGTTGTCCGGGCTGACGAGACTCGTGTCGGGAGCGCCGTTCTCGTACTGCCAACGCGTTGTCTCACTGCTGAACTTGGCCCGGGCGCCAGGCTCTGTATCTGCACCGGGGTTCGTGGCATAGGCGAACAGGTCGTCCCAGAATGGCTTGGCAAACCCTTCCATGTAGGCGTTGCCGCTCTGGGAGATGATCGCGGTCACCTCGTACGAGGGATCGAGAGCCAGTCGCCACCCAATCGGTGCACCGTAGTCGTGTACGTAGATTGAGAAGCGCCTGATCCCCAGGTCGTCGAGCAGTCCCGCAGTGATTTTGGTGAGATTGTCGAAGGTGTAGTCGAACTCGGCGACCGTGGGCATGGAGGACTGGCCGTAGCCTATGTGGTCCGGCGCGATCACGTGATACCGATCGGCGAGCTCAGGTATGAGGTGACGGAACATGTGGGAGCTGCTCGGAAACCCATGCAGGAGCAGGATGACCGGAGAATCGGCCGGCCCTGCCTCACGGTAGAAGATTCGCTGCCCGTCGATTTCCGCCGTGCGATGGTATGTAGGGAGCATGCTGACCCTCCGAAGAAAGCACCGATTCGGAGCCGAGTCTGAGGTTCCCGTGGCCAGACGCCGGCAAATCGAAGCAGGATTCTTCCCCGTGCAGTACGCGAAGCGACGGGAAAAATCCCCACATTACATTATCTCTCCAAACGCTAAACCCAGCCTCGGCCAGGTGCCAGAGGGGAGATCCGGAAGCGATTCCCCGCACCACCAGAGGGCGGCGCCGAGGGCTGAGGTTGGGGGACCGCCGCGTACGTTCGTCCGTTCGGCGCCGCGACGCTCCCATGTCAGCCCTCGATGTGCAGAGCCAACGACATCGCCGGGGGACGCGGTCAGGACGTCTCCCATGGACTCGTCCACATCTCCGATTCCGGAGAGCCGGCTCCCCTGGATGCGTTCAGCCGCCGCTTCTCACTGAAGCGCTCGGAACCCGCGCAGCGGGATGGCCTGCCCATGGCGACGTTGGCGCGGGCAACGCGGCCTCCTGATGCTGCGCGGGTTGATCAGCACAAGATCAGCTGCTTGCCTTGATGTGATCGGACGCCCTCTCGGCGACCATGATCGTAGGTGCGTTGGTATTGCCTCGAGGGACGCTGGGGAAAACGGAAGCATCTACGACTCGCAGGGCGGACACTCCGAGGACGCGCAGTTCGGGGTCGACCAACCTCGCCAACCAGTGGGGCACCCGCTACCAAGCAGGAGGAAAGACCGTCTGGGCCGAGCAGCCCATGGGGACATCAACGGCCCCTGCCTGACCCCATCCGCCGCAGCCCGGCCGCCACGCGAAGATCCCGGCCAAGCGCCTGCTCGATGCCACCGGATGGATCGATAGTTAAAGACTTTTCTGCTAAATCTCACTCCGCTCTCGGCGCCAGCCAATCGCCGAGCTGGCTAGTGGCACCGCTTGGGTTGGAAATCGTCACTGCGTACGGCTTAACGGAGGGTCTGTAAGACGAATGACTTACAGACCCTCCGTAGGCCGGTGCTTTTCCGGTCAGGGTCAGGCTATGGCGCGGGCGAAAGCCCGGAGTTCCTTGGCGAACAGGGTGGGCTGTTCGAAGGCGGCGAAGTGGCCGCCTGCAGAGATGTGGTCGTTGAAGTAGACCAGGTTGCTGTAGGCGCGCTCAGCCCAAACGCGCGGCGTGTGCACCAGTTCCCCAGGGAAGACACTGACGCCGACGGGCATGGCCAGCTTGGTCAGTTCGTGGTTGCTGCGGTAGAACTCCCAGTACAGCCGTGCCGAGGAGGTGCCGGTCCCGGTGAGCCAGTACAGCGTGATGTCGTCGAGCATCTCGTCGCGCGTCAGGATCCGCTCCGGGTGGTGGTTGGTGCCGGTCCAGTCGACGAACTTCTCGTAGATCCAGGCGGCCAGTGCCGCGGGGGAGTCGTTCAGGGCGTAGCCGATGGTCTGCGGGCGGGTGGCCTGCTCGGTGAAGTACCCGGCGTAGATCTGGTTGAACTGCTGCTGCTCCGCGATGGCCGTCTGCTCGGCGGGGGTGGGGTTGTCCACGGGGAGGCCACCGGTCAGCATGAACTCGGGCAGGTTCAGGTGGACACCGGCCAGGCCCGCGGGCTTGAGCTTGCCGACCTGGGTGGCGACGCTGCCGCCCCAGTCGCCGCCCTGAGCGACGTAGTCGTGGTAGCCGAGGCGGTCCATGAGCGTGACCCAGGCGGCAGCGATGCGCTCGGTGTTCCAGCCGGTCGTCGTGGGCTTGTCGGAGAACCCGTAGCCCGGCATCGAGGGGATCACGACGTGGAAGGCGTCGGCAGCTGTGCCGCCGTGAGCCGTGGGGTCGGTCAGCGGGCCGATGGCATCGAGGAACTCCACGACCGAGCCGGGCCAGCCGTGGCACAGCAGCAGCGGCCGCGCGTTCGCGTGGCGGGAGCGCACGTGCAGGAAGTGGATGCCCAGGCCGTCGATTTCGGTGCGGTACTGGCCCAGGGAGTTCAGGCGGCGCTCCAGGCGGCGCCAGTCGTAGCGGGTGCGCCAGTACGCGAGCAGTGCGGCAACGGGCTCGCGCTGCGCACCCTGCGAGTTGTCCGCCACGGTCTCCTTCTCGGGGAGGCGTACATGCTTCAGGCGGCGGCGGAGATCCTTGAGGGCGCTCTCGGGCACGTGCAGGTGGAAGGGCTCGATGGCCTTGGTGGCGGGCGGCAGGGTGAGGTGCCCGGCCCAGAGGTGGTCGGCCGGTGCGGTGTCGGCCGTCGCGTTGTTTGCGGTCAGCAGGGCGGCGGGGGTGGCGGTTACGGCGCCGGCGATCGCGGCGGTCCGCAGGATGCTCCGGCGGGACATGCGGTGGCGGCCGTTTGAGACTGAGCTGTTGCGGGGGGTTTCATCGGTCATGAGTGGTGGCTCCTTGAGCGTGCCGGCAAGCACGTGTCATGTGGCGCGGCAATGGCGGGTGTGGTGCGCGCCTGATGCGCGTGGAGTGCGGCCGGTGGGGCGGCATTCGTGGCGTCCTTGCGAGAGGGCAGGACGCAGCGACAGTTTTGTATCGATCGATAAAAAACTAGGGATCTCGCTGCCCTTTGTCAAGCGGTCCACGCGTGTTCTGTTGCTGGGGGGATCCGTTCGCTTTCGTGCCGGCACGCGACGGAAAGGCGGTTCTCTGGCCGGCCGGAGAGGGATCTGGGGGATCCGGAGAGAGCGCCGACGTCACCTCTTTTTGAACGTCCGTGGCGACGTCGCCGAGTTCCTGGAGTTCCCAGTCGGCCGAGGGGTGTCGCCAGGCTTTGCCGGCGATGCTGCGCGGGTGGAGGTCTTGTAGTTCCAGGTGCGCGAATTCGGGTCCGAGCTGTGTGCGGATGTCGGCTTGGGCGCTGTCGGCCAGGGTCCGGATTCTGCGCAGGATCCGGGCTGCGTCGGCGATAAGTCGGGGGAGTTTGTCCGGGCCCAGGATGACGATCCCGAGGAGGACGAGGGTGAGTAGTTCAAGTGGGCCCATGCCAAGGAACACGGTGGCCTCCTGTGAGCGGGGACGGCCGCCCGGTGCGTGCCGGGCGCATCATGCGGACGGTGGTACGCGCGGTACGTACAGCGAGCGTGGTGGCCGCATCAGCGGGGGCCGCGCCCGCATGCCACGGCCGATGCGGTGTCAGGCGCCGTGACAGGGTCAGGGTTCTCGTTGTCTGCGCGGGTGCGGTGGCGGCGTTCGGCGCACCATGACACCAGGCAGGCGAGGAGGTACAGCACGGTGATGGGGCCCGCGAGCAGCAGCATGCTCAGCGGATCGGTGCTGGGGGTGGCGATGGCGCTGAAGGCGGTGATGCCGAGGGTCATCGGCCGCCACCAGCCGATCATGCGTCGCGCGCTGAGCAGGCCGGTCGCATTGAGCATGACCAGCACCAGCGGCAGTTCGAAGGAAGCTCCGAACACCAGCACCATGCGGGTCGCCAGGTCGAGGAAGTCGTCGACCGGCAGGATGTTCGTCGCCTTGTCCGGTGTGAAGGACAGCAGCACCCGTGCCGTGGTCGGCAGAACGGCGTAGGCGAATGCCGCGCCGATGAGGAACAGCGGAATGCCTGTGGCGAGGAAGGCGATGGTGTACTTCTTCTCGTGGCGGTGCAGACCCGGTGCCAGGAAGGCCCAGAGCTGGTAGAGCCACACAGGGCTCGCTGCCAGCACGCCGATGGTCAAGGAGACTTTCAGGGCCAGGGTGAACGGGCTCAACAGCCCGTTCACTGCGATGAGGCCGCAGTTTTCTCCAGTCCCGGCCGGAGGGGACGCGCATCCTGGCAGGGGTGCGATGACGACGTCGATGAGCTGCTTGTAGAACAGCCCGGCCACGAGGGTCGCCAATACGATCACACCCACTGCCTTGGTCAGGCGGCTACGCAGTTCGCGCAGGTGGTCCGCGAGGGGCATGTGGCCTTCGGGGTCCGGTTCTGCCGTGGTCAGTGGAAAGATCATGGCGCAACCTGATGGTTGACGAAGCGTCAGGAAGCTTCGTGGGCGGCGTTCTGGCTGTGGAGGGCGCCGGCACGCGCCGGCCGCTCGGGGGTGAGGGGAGATCGGTGCGTCTGCGAAGCGTCCTCGTTCCGGGGGGTATTGCTCGCATCGTCGGTGCGCAGGGCTTTGGTTTCGCTCTTGAGGATGCGCAGGGACTGCCCGAGCGATCGCGCCATGTCGGGCATGCGTTTGGCGCCGAAGAGCACGACTACCACGACCAGGATGAGCAGGATTTCCGGGGTTCCGATCTTGCCGAACACGATGGTTCCTTTCGCTTTGGGTGCCGGTATAAGGGGGCGGAGCACAGGTGCACCGCGGGAGATGGGTTACTGCAGGACACCGGGAAGTCCGACTTCTGGCGGCTTGGAAAGGCATCGGCGGTGCCGGGCGGGACCGCAGCTCTGTGCTCCGATGTGTGCCGAGAACCGCCAGGTCTGAGGCCAGGATGAAGCCGCTTGGTGTCGCGGGCGCCACGAGTTGGCCCGGGAGCGGCTGCCGCAAGAGGCAGGGCGGGACTTCACAAGCCTCCACTTGGGGGTTGCTCGCGATGTGTTGCTTTGTTGCTGTGTTGGTTTGATGTGCCGATCCGGCATGGCAGCGTCGTCACATCCACAGACCGTGTGTGAGGGAATGGGGCGTTGTGTCTGTGGGGCCCGGTTGGCGGAGTTGGGTTCTCAGCGGGTGAGGGCGGCGAGTTCCCGCCACTGGGGCAGTGGCATGGCGGAGTCCGTTCCCAGGACGTGCAGGCAGACGTGGTCGGCCCCGGCTTGGTGGTGGGCGCGGACGCGGTTGCCGATGGTCTCGACATCACCCCAGGCCACGAGGCTGTCGACGAGTCGGTCGCTGCCGCCGCCGGCCAGGTCCTCCTCGGTGAAGCCCTGGCGCAACATGTTGCGGGCGTAGTGGTCCATGGACAGGAACATCCCGATGAATTCGCGGGCGGCGGCGCGGGCCTTGGCGGGGTCACGTTCGAGGACCACGGCCTGGTACGGAGCCAGAAGCGGCCCTTGTCCGATGAGTTCGCGGGTCGCCGCCGAGTATTCGGGGGTGACCAGGAAGGGGTGCACACCTGCTGTGCGGCGTCCGGCGAGTTGAACCATTTTCGGTCCGAGCGCGGCCATGAGGCGCTGATCCGCCGGTACGGGCGCGGGGGCTCCGTCGAGTTCGTCCAGGTAGCCACCCATATCCGACAGCGGCCGGTAGTCGCGTCCCGCTTCGCGTGCGGTGGCCGGATCGCTTACGCCGAGGCCGAGCAGGAGCCGGCTGCCGTAGCGCTGCCGAAGTCGTGCGTGTCCGGCTGCCATTTCGGCTGCCGGGTGGCGCCAGATGCTCAGCACACCGATCGCGACCTTGGTGTTGCGTGTGGCGCTCAGCAGCCGTTCCGAGTCGCCGAGGATGTCGCCGCCCCCGAGGCCCGGGATCCACAGGGCACCCCAGCCCATGGCATCGAGTTCGGCTGCGGCGTCCTGGATCGCTCCAGGGTCCGCGGTCCGCAGCTCGATGCTCCAGATTCCTGCGCGTCCCACGTTCATGGCAGAACTCCTTTCACTGGTAATCATGCGGTATGTCGGCCTCACACCGGCCGCGGTGCCGGGGCCGGTCGGCAGCGAGCGATCCCTGCCGAACCGGCCCCCTTACCCTTCGCGCTCTGGCCGAAAGGCCTTGCGCCGTGTCAGATCTGGTTAAGACCGCCGTCGACGAAGAGTTCGACGCCGGTGACGAAGGTGCTCTGGTCCGAGGCGAGGAAGACCGCTGTGGAAGCGACCTCGTCCGGGCGGCCCATCCGGCCGAGCGCCACCTGGCCGGCGAGGAAGCCCTTGACCTGTGCCCTCTGCTCGGCGTCGGGGAGGAGGCCGTCGATGCCGGGGGTGTCGATCGGGCCGGGACTGATGGTGTTGACCCGGATGGCGCGGCCCTTGAGCTCGTTGGCCCAGGTACGGGCGAAGGATCGCACCGCCGCCTTGGAGGCGCCGTAGACACCGAATGCCTCAGCACCGGCGGACCCGGCGGTCGAGCCGGTGAGGATGACCGATGCGCCGTCGTTCAGCAGCGGCAGTGCCTTCTGGACGGTGAAGAGCAGGCCCTTGACGTTGCTGCCGAAGGTCTCGTCGAAGTGCTGCTCGGTGACCTGCTCCAGGGAGGCGAAGCTGCCGCCGCCCGCGTTGGCGAACAGCACGTCGATGCGGCGCCCCTGCTGGGCGACGGCGTCGTAGAGCCGGTCGAGGTCGGCCAGGTCGGACACGTCGCCGCGCACGCCGGTGGCGCGCGGACCGATCTGTGCGACGGCGGCCTCCAGCGCGTCCTTGCGGCGGCCGGTGATGAACACGTGCGCGCCCTCGGCGGCGAACCGCTGCGCGGTGGCCAGGCCGATGCCGCTGGTACCGCCGGTGACGATGGTCGTCTTGCCGTCAAGCTGTCCCATGCTGTGGTGCTCCGAATCGAGATGAGTTCGCGCCGGGTGAAGTAACAATCTTTGTTACGTTGTGCGGCGCGCGGATGCCGCACCCTCCGGGGCCCGCAATGTGGGCGTCCAGGTGGGGACGGCGTGTTTTTTAGTGATTGATAAAAAACTATGACGCCCAAGGCGATGTGTCAAGTTGGCGCCCGGCGGTTCCGGCGCCATGTGGTCGGAGGGCCTCTCGCGGCCGCGGCATTCCGGCCCGTGGTGTCGATGTAATGCTTATGGTTACATTAGATGTGAGGCGTGACGCGCACTGCACGTTCCGCCCCGGAGCCTGCGTCGCCTCAGAGCCTGTCGGGTGACTTCTGATCGAGCGCCCACGCCCCGGCAGGCACGCTTCCCGCGTTGCCGAAATGCTTTGGTAGCTCGACTACGAGAGCCTCCCGGCGCCTTGGAATCGCATACATCAGACCGCTTCCGCTTTCCGATCGAAGGTCACCCGGCAGGCTTTCCGGGCGCACAGGTGCGGCCTGCCTCGACCCCCAGGCAAGAGCGTGCTCCGCACGACGGCGCGGCACGGTCCGACGACTCCACTCCCAGGAGAGTGCATGAATGGTCCTTCCAGTGCGGCGCCGGCCGTACGGCAGTTGCAGCGGGCCTCCGCGCAGAACAAACGCTCGCCGCGCGGTGACTGGCCGGCGGTCGCCTCCGTCTCGCTGATGTGCTTCGTACTGGTGCTGACGGAGTTCCTGCCGATCGGGCTGCTGCCCGTGATCGCCTCCGGCCTTCACGTGTCCATCGGCACCGTCGCCCTGGTGGTGGTGGCACCCGGCCTGACGGCTGCGGTCACCGCTCCCCTGCTCACTATCGCCTCGGGGTGGCTGGACCGGCGCAGGGTGCTCATCACCCTCGCTCTGCTGACCACCGCCTCCAATGCCCTGGCGGCCTGCGCTCCCAACGTGGCCGTGATGGCGGTGGCCCGAATCCTGCTCGGGGTGGGCGTGGGCGGATTCTGGACGATGGGCGCCGGTGTCGCCGCCCGGCTGGTGCCGGCCCCGGCGGTCCACCGGGCCACCGCTGTGATCACGGCCGGGATCTCTGCGGGCACCGTCGTCAGCCTGCCACTCGGCGCACTGGTAGGCCACTTCGCGGGATGGCGGACCGCATTCGTCGTCGCTGCGGGCGCCGCGCTGCTCGCACTGGCAGCCCTGCTGCTGAGGCTGCCCGCGCTGCCACCCACCCGAGCGCTCCGCCCGGCGGCGCTCATCGCCGCCCTGCGCAAGCCCGCGCCCCGGATCGCCCTGCTGGGCACGGCACTGATCTTCCTAGGGCATTTTGCCGCCTACACCTACCTCACCCCGTACCTGGAAGGGCAGGCGCACTTCGGCTCCTCCGCGGTGACCGCGGTTCTGCTGGCCTACGGGGTGGCCGGGCTGGCCGGCAACTTCGCCGCTGGCGCGGTCATCTGCCGCAGCCCGCGGGCGGTGTACATCACCGCGACCGTCCTGGTCGCAGCAGCAGCCGTCCTCCTCAACCCCCTGACGGGCTCGGCGCCCGCAGTCGTCGCGCTGGTCGTGGCCTGGGGTGTGGCGTTCGGCGCGGTACCGCTGACGCTGCAGACATGGATCCTGCGCACAACCCCTGAAGACCCCGAGAGCGGCATGGCCATCCTGGTCAGCGTCAGCCAGATCGCACTCGCGGCCGGATCGTTCACCGGAGGCCTGGTTGTCGACGGATACGGCATCCAGGCCGGCTTCACCTTCGGTGCCGCGCTCGCACTGCTCAGCGCGCTTACCCGTCTCCGCCCCCTCCCGTCCGTCGGATGAACCGAGTCGGGGGAGCGGCCTCACCATCCCCGGGCAGGGCGCGGGAAACCGGAAGCCGCCGGGGAGCAACGGGACCGGGACGGCAGCGCTGGCCTCCTCGCCGCCCGGCTTTGCAGTAATGGATGCCTGCGTCTGCGCAGCGGCCGCCACCATGCGAAGTCGGGTCCCCGCCAAGGCCGCCGCGGCCTTGCACCCCCTCGCACCGTCTGAAGGAGCCCGCCGTACGGCTGCGCGTCCTGGAGGACGCCGGGCGCAGCGCCGTCCCCTTCACCACCGGCGTCCTGATCGGCATCGGCGAGACGTACGAGGAGCACGCCGACGCCCTCTTCGCGATCCGCCGCGTTTCCCGGCAGTACCACGGCACCCAAGAAGTGATCGTGCAGAACTTCCGCGCCAAGCCCGACACCGTCATGCGAGCCGTGCCCGACGCGGAGTCCGCCGAACTGGCCGCCGCCGTCGCCGTCGCCCGCCTTGTCCTGGGCCCGTCCGCCCGCATCCAGGCACCGCCGAACCTGGTCGGCGACGCACCCTCGCAGGCGGACGCCGACCGGGAGTATGCCCTGCTGCTGCGTCCAGCCAGGCTCAGCGTTTGGTCAGTCCGCTCTGAGCCGGTTTTTGCGCTCGAAGTTGCGGCGTCTGCGGGTGAGGAGTCCCTGCGAGGCGCCTAATCGGTCTGCCTGCCAAGCAACACCTGTGGGAGCGCGCTGCTTTCTAGCTGTTCACCAGCTTCACGCCAGGCGATCTTCACTCTTTCGGGTGGTGCACCCATCTAGGTGCTCCAGGGCTCCGAATGACTCACGTGAGGATCTTCAGCAAGCAGCGAATGACGCGCGGTGGACTGGGCGCGGTCTCTGGTCTGCTCGCTGCCTTTGCCGCCTTGGCGGTTGCAGAGGCGGTCGCTGGGGCTGTGCGGACACAAGCCGGTCCGGTGGTCGCGGTAGGCGGTGCGGCCATCGACCACGCTCCTGCGGCCGTGAAGACCTGGGCGATCCGGGTGTTCGGTACCGACGACAAGTTCGTACTAGAGGTCGGCATCCTCGTCGTCCTGGGTGTGCTGGCGGTCGCATTGGGACTGGTGTGCCTGCGGCACCGGCTCGTGGGGGCGATGGGCTTCTTTGTGTTCGGTGTCGTCGGAGTGTCGGCGGCGCTGAGCCGGCCGGACGCGGCTGGTGCACTGGACGCGCTGCCCTCTGTCGTTGGGACAGTTGCCGGGGGTCTCCTGCTGTACTTCCTCATCGGGTTGAACACTCGACACGGCTCCGGCACGAATGCGTCTCACGGCCGGGACTTCGACCGTCGGCGTTTTCTGGCGGCTGCTGCCGGCGCGGCTGCAGCCTCGACGGCCGCGGGTGCGCTCGGGCGCAGACTGAGCTCGTCCAGCGGCAAGCAGGCGGTGGCGTCCCGCGCGGCTGTCGCAATGCCCGCGCCTGCCTCACCCGCAAACCCTGTGCCCCGCGGCGCCGCACTGCGCATCCCCGGAATCAGCTCGTTCGTCACGCCGAACCAGGACTTCTACCGCGTCGATACGGCGCTGGTGGTGCCCAAGGTCGACGCCTCGCGGTGGCGGCTGCGCCTCCAAGGGCTCGGCGTAACGACGCCATTGGAACTGACCTTCCAAAACCTGCTCGAGCGTGAGCTGATCGAGCGGGACATTACCTTGACCTGCGTCTCCAACGAAGTGGGAGGACCGTACGTCGGCAATGCCCGCTGGATCGGGGTCCGGCTCGCAGACCTGCTGCGTGAGGCTGGTGTGCGGCCCCCGTCCCAGGGTGGTCCGGCGGACCAGTTGCTGTCCCGGTCGGTGGACGGGATGACGCTGGGCACGCCCGTTGAGGACGTCATGGACGGTCGCGACGCCATGCTCGCACTCGGGATGAACGGCGAACCGTTGCCGCTGGAGCACGGCTTCCCCGTCCGCATGGTCGTCCCCGGCCTGTACGGGTACGTCTCGGCGTGCAAGTGGATCCAGGACATCGAACTGACCACGTTCGACGCTTACGACGCGTACTGGGTGAAGCGAAACTGGGCTCGCGAGGCCCCGATCAAGACCCAAGCCCGCATCGACACGCCCAAGCCGTTCGCCCGTCCAAAAGCCGGAACGGTCATGGTCGCCGGCGTCGCCTGGGCCCAGCACCGGGGCATCAACCGCGTCGAGGTGAGGGTCGACGACGGTCCCTGGCAGGAGGCCGCCCTCGCGGCCCAGGCAACGACCGACACCTGGCGCCTTTGGTCCTTGTCCTGGCCTGCCATGACTGGGTCTCACACCTTGACCGTCAGAGCTACCGATGGCACCGGCGCTGGCCAGACAGCCCAGCGCGCCTGCACGATCCCCGACGGGGCCAGCGGATGGCATTCGGTGGTGGTCACCGTGGATTGACCAGCAGCCCTCGACCAACAGCTCCCGCATGAACCCGCCGTCTCATGAGCCGGCACCCAATCAAGAAAACAACCAAGGAGAAACCCGAATGAACACCCTGCGCGTCCGCCGCACTGCCGTCGCAGCGGCGACTGCCGCCATCCTGCCGTTCGCCCTCACCGCCTGCGGCGACGACGGCAAGGACAACGCCACCGACACCTCGTCCACCATGGCACCGTCCAACCCCGCCGGAGACAGCTCACCGAGCCAGGACCCCGGCGCCGCCATGGCCATGGACAAGCCCTTCGGCGCCGCGTGCTCCGCTGTGCCCAAGGACGGCGCCGGCAGCTTCGACGGCATGGCCAAGGACCCGGTGGCGACCGCCGCGTCCAACAACCCGGTTCTCTCCACGCTCGTGGCCGCGGTGAAGAAGGCGGGCCTGGTGGACACCCTGAACAACGCTCAGGGCATCACTGTATTCGCCCCCACCAACGACGCCTTCGCGAAGATTCCCAAGGCCCAGCTCGACAAGGTCCTCAACGACAAGGCCACCCTCACCAAGATCCTCACCTACCACGTCGTCGGGCAGAAGATCACGCCCACCCAACTGGAGAGCGGCTCCTTCGACACACTGGAGAAGAGCAAGATCACCACCTCCGGCGCCGGCGAGGACTACACGATCAACAACACCTCCCATGTCGTGTGCGGCAACGTCTCCACCGCCAATGCCACCGTCTACATCGTCGACACCGTCCTGATGCCCCAGTAGCCGCCATCCGACCAGGGCCAGCGGCCTGACCTGACCAGTCAGGAGCGCGCCGCGAGAAGCCGGGCAGCCCGGAGGAGGACAACGGCTGTGTGCGTCCACTTACCCGCACACACCTCCTCCGGGCGCGCCCCTTCCAGCTTTCCCTTCTGAATTCCAGCACCGCTCCTGCCTCTCGAACACGATCCCACTGCTGACGCACCGAGCTGCGCCCCACCCGAGCAGGAACCCAACGAGCCGGGGCCATCGACTGCATCAGATGCATCCGGATACGCCGGCGCGCCCGAAGAAGTCGTGATGGTTCACCACTTTTGGAGGTCCTCATGAGCATCGCGGCACCTGGTGGCCCCTCCACAGGGACCCGCCAGGGGTACCTGGAGACCCTAGTAGGTCGTATCGGCCGCGGTGATCAAGAAGCCTTCGAAACGCTCTACACCGCTGTGGCCGGCGCCGTCTTCGGCCTGACGCGCAAGTTGCTGCGAGATACGGCCCAGTCCGAGGAAGTTTCCCAGGAGGTCCTCATCGAGGTGTGGCGCTCAGCGGCCCGCTTCGATCCTGGAAAGAGCAGCGCCATGGCCTGGATCATGATGCTGGCCCACCGCCGCGCCGTAGACCGGATTCGCTCGGTCCAAAGAGCTGCCGAGCGCGAGCACAAGGCCGCAGTCAAAGACCATCAGACGCCCTATGACGTGGTCAGTGATCAGGTCGAGCGGCGCCTTGAACGGCAGCAGGTACGACGTTGCCTTGAGCAACTGACCGATCTGCAGCGCGAGTCGCTGACCCTGGCCTACTACCGCGGCTACACCCACCAGGAAACCGCCGACCTGCTGGGCGCCCCTCTTGGGACGGTCAAGACCCGTTTGAGAGACGGCCTGATCCGCCTTCGCGACTGCCTGGGGGTGACAGCATGAACACTCCCGACGTACACACCCTCAGCGGTGCTTACGCACTGGATGCTTTGCCCGAACCGCAGGCAAGCGCCTTTCGCGCTCACCTTCGACAGTGTCAGACGTGCACCACAGAGGTACGGGAGTTCCGTGAGACTGCGGCGCGTTTGGCGCTGGCGGCTGCCGTCGTCCCACCGGCTTCCTTGCGTGGGCGCATTATGGTCGCCCTGCCGCAGATCAGGCAGGTCCCTCCTGTCGGGGAAGGGAACTCTTCCGTATTCCCGCTGCATCGGCGGCGGAGTATGTCGTATCTGGCAGCCGCTGCTTGCCTTGCCATCGCCGTTGTCCTGGGCGGCTGGGTCCTCTCACTCGAGCGAAGCATCGACGTACAACGAACTCGTGCTGCTCGGGCCGAGCAGCGAGCAGCGACACTTGCTGCTGTGTTGGCAGACCCTCAGGCTGCCTTCCATTCCGCGAAGGTCACCGGCGGCGGCACGGCAACGATAGTGACCTCTCCCGGGCAACATCAGGCTGCCCTTCTCTACGACCGCCTGCCGGACCTGTCCGGTGACCAGGTCTACCAGCTGTGGTATTCAGTAGGCGGCACCATGACCTCCGCTGGCCTTCTCCATCCCGACGGCTCAGCCGGATCGATCTTGCTGCCGCAGGCCCCCGAGGGTGCCGAGGCAGTCGGTGTAACGACCGAACCCCCAGGCGGGTCCACTGCGCCAACCACCCGACCTGTGGTCCTCCTCCGCATTTGAGGCGTGCCATTGCAGACGCGCAGTGGGCGCGAAGTGAGCCGCTGCTCCCGGATCGGATGGCGAAGCGCGGTAGTCGCTGGCGGGATCACCGTCAGGTGATCGAAGCGATCGCCGTCAAGTTGTATTCCAGTACGCAGTGGGTTCACCTGCCGGAGAGGTATGGCAACCGGCGGGGTGCCTTCAACGCGCCGGTGGCCCGAGTCGACGCCGACGAGGGCCTGCCTGTGCCATGTCGGTGGACTCCGCCGTCGTGCGTGGCTGACCAGCACACGGCCGGGGCCCGCAAAAAGGGGTCCCGGCCGGCGAGCCACCGGCTACGCCATCGGCCGGTCCCGCAGCTGACTGACGACGAAGATCCGTCTTGCGGCCGATGGTCGCTGCCGGCTCCTCGCGTTCGTTCTCACCGTTGGCCGGGCCGGCCGATGCGCCCGCCGCGTCGCGGGCTTCCTGTGGTCCGCCCGCTGAACGAAAGGCCCTGGGTATGGGTGCAGGGGTCTGGCTTTGTGGGGCGGCGGGGTGATTCTGGTGCGCCGCATCCGCTGGCCCCACCCAGGCGGAATGATGGGTGTCCGCAATCGGCACTTGTAGATCATTTGTGACATTTGCGAATGATCTAGTCTTTGTTCTGAGTGTCGGCATCATAGGAGTGTGTCTGCTATGGCAGCAACCGAACTGGTGCAACTGGCTGTGCCTCACGGCTACATCGTCGGCATCGCACCGCTGGTCGTAGGCATCTTCCTCGTCGGAATCCTGGTCGGGGCCGTGTCACTGGGGGTGTGGGCCCGCAGCAAGGAACCTCCGCCTGAGCAAAAACCCCAGCCGCGCTGCGGAGCTTGGCACACCCGTCAGGAATATGGCCAACCGTGCCCACCAGACCATGGACCCGGGCACCAGGACGGGGAGCGGCACTGGGTGACCGAATGGCGAGAACCGGATGAATGGCCAAGCGACGGAGTCCGACTCCTGCCGCACTCCTTGAAGGGCTTCGGTAACTGGGGTTCTCACGGAGTCAGTCCCTCCGCCCCGGATGGGAAGAGCCCTGGCAACGGTCACACGAGGCAACGGTCTGGGCGGGACTAACGCCGCGCGCTTCACGCCGAACCAGAGGATTGCGACAGCCGATCGCTGCTGTCGCCGGGTGGCTCCGACACCTTCCGGGTCGGAGCCACCTTGCGGTTGCCGAGACGAATGCGTCGACCAAAGGTTCAGCCGCCAGCCCGCAGCATGCACCGCCGCTCTCGCCCCTTCGGCACGCTTGCCTCACCTAGCCAGTACGCGGTGTGCGCGCCACCAGGGTGTGAGTGATGCCGGCCTGCCAGCCAGGCAGCGGCAGGATGCGCACGTCGGTGAATCCGGCGTCCTCCATGCGGCCCGCGAATACTGGTGCGGTGTCGAAATCGACGACACTGCGCCACAGGTGTTCGTACAAAGCGCCGTCGCCTAGCCTGCGGGCGATGGGCAGCACCAGGCCGCGGGACACGGCCTGCCACACTGCACGATCCAGAAGCCTGCCACTGAGGGTGTACTCATGGACGGCGATATGACCTCCTGGGATGAGGGCATCTCGCACCTGTGCCAGGATCTCGTCCGGATGCGCCACGTTCCGGAAGAGATAGGCCGCGAAGACAGCGTGGAACGGTCCCGCCTCTTGAACCTGGGCAAGTTCTTCCGCCGGCGCCTGGACGAACGAAACTCCCGACGGCCAGCGCTTTGCCCGAGCCACTGCGAGCATCCCGGCTGAAGCGTCCAACGCTGTGATCTTCGCGTGCGGCGCGACGGACAGCAGAGCAGCAGTGGAGGCCCCCGTTCCGCAACCCAGATCGAGAATCCGTAGACCCTCACCGCGTCCGGGCAGCCCGAGCCGTCGTGCCGATCGCCGCAGGTGACCGTGGTAGCCAGGATTCGCCGAAACCATCCAGTCGTAGGAGGAGGATGCGTGGTCGAACGCCGAGGCGAGTTCAGCATTACGCAAGAGCGTCATGCTCGTACTCCTTTAGTCTGTGACGGGATAATGGTCAGCCGGGCAAGCGGCCTCGGGTCCGCAGCTGCCAGCGGCGTTCGGCGTAAGCAAGGTCGTCCCGCCACAAGCGACCGGCGGCCGCTCGTACCAGCGGCCGCAACACCGGGGTGATGGCGCGCGCTGCAGCAAAGCCGCGGCGGCCGGAGGTAGCGACAACGGCCTCGATGACTGCGGTGCGCGGGCGCCCGTGCAGGTCCGGTCCGATAGGGGTGGCGTGGGTTTCGACCACGGAGCCGGCGCCTTCCCCTTCCGTGATGTGCATGACGACGGTGCGCGGTTCGGGTGCGGTGAACACCGCCGTGACCGGAGCCACCAGCCGCCCGGCGATCTTGAAGGACACATCGACGATCAGCGCGTCGTTCATGGCGGAGCCGGGTTCGCCCCCCGAGGGGGACTGTTCTCGAACCGTCAGGTCCACGAAGGAGTAGGGGTGGAACCATGCGCCGTGCCAGGGATCGAGCCGGTTGGCCACGATGTCATCGGGCTCACAGACGCCGTGGCCGGCATAGACGCTGGCGACGGCGTCGGCCAGGGGAGGACGGGTCGGCAGCACCGGACGATCCAGGGGTTGTTCCCCGCCGATGTCGTCGAGTCGCACCCAGGCGAGCAGGCCGTCGTCGAAGCTGGGGTAAGGCTCCCAGCCGCCGAAAGCCCGTCCGTCCAGTGACAGGCCGTGCCAGTGACAGATGAGGGTGCCGCAGCGTACCGGGCTGTCTCGGAGGGGAGCACCCAGGTGAGGGCAAGCTCCCGGGCCCACGACCAAGTCACCCCTTTCGTTGCGCCAGGCGACCAGCTCGTTCCCTGCGATGGTCTGGCCGAAGCTGGTGTCAGGCCTGATGTCACGACTGTCGCCGAGTACGAACCAGTTGCCTGACGGGCGGGCCAGCGCCCGTTTCAGGGCGGCGTCGATGAGTGCGGGCTTGGCGTCGCGCCACGTGGGTTGCTGACGCTCCCATGGGGTGGCGTTCTTCCGCAGGCGCAGCGGCGACCGTGGCCGGCGCGGGGGAGGGGTAGAGATCATCCGGCTTCGCCCTCCCATCGGGGGCTGTGAGCATCGAGACGACAGGACTGCTTGCCGCGCCGCTGGGCGGTGAGCCGAGCCGCAGTCACCCGGACCAGACCATCCATTGCCACACGGGCCCGACGACGCCCAGGGACGATCGCACGCCGGTGGACCGACGCGTAACCATCGTCGGCAATCGCCGCAAGGATGTCGCGGTAGAGGATGAAGGCCGCGCGGATACAGGGCCGCGCGACCGGATCCAGCATGTCCACACCGGGCGCGGCCTGGCGATACACGTCATGGGTGAGGTCCGCCGCTGCTCGCAGTGCCGCAGTGATCCGAGGGTCGTCCTTGCCGGTGCTGCGGCTCCATTGCAGTAGTTCCCTGCTCGCGCCGTGAGCGGCCAGGAGATCGGCGGGCAGGTAGACCCGTCCCCGGTCGAGGTCCTCGCCCACATCCCGGAGGAAATTGGTCAGCTGGAATGCCACGCCCAGGGAAGCCGCGTACGGTGCTGCCTCCTCGCGGGGGACCACGGTACCCAGGACTGGAAGCATTTGCAGTCCGATGACCGCCGCGGAGCCGTGCATGTAGCGCTTCAGATCATCGAGTGTGGCGTAGTCCGTCACGCTCAAGTCACTGTGCATGGACTCGAGGAAGTCCGTGAAATGAAGATGGTCGATGGCGTAACGAGCGGCAGTATCAGCCAAGGCCATCACCACGGGTTCGCTGCTGCGGCCGGTGCGCAGGCCGTCGTGCAGACGGTCCGTCAGCAGCTGCAGCTGGCGTGCTCGCCCGGCAGGGCCGACATCGCCGGCCAGGTCGTCGACGATGTCGTCGGCCCAGCGGGCGAATCCGTACAGGGCGTGCACAGCGGGCCGATGCTGAACCGGTAGGAGCCGCGTTGCCAGGAAATACGTCTTGCCGTGACGTGCGTTGAGGCGACGACACTGATCGTAGGCGGCGCGCAGGCTGGGATCGGTGATCGCTGCAGCATCCAGTTCGCGGCGTGTCATGTGGTGCTGCCTTCCTGGACCTGACGGACGGCGGTCCGAGACCGCAGGTGGGCGCCGGTGATGCGGGCGGCCGCGAGCTTGCCGGAGATCAGGACCGTGGGGACGCCGACACCCGGAGTGGTCCCGCATCCGGCCAAGACGGCGTTGGCCGTGCCATTCACGAGATTGCGAGGCCGGAACGGACCAGTCTGCGCAAAGGTGTGCGCGACGGAGAACGGTGTGCCTGCGCCGTGTCCTTGCCGCGACCAATCCGCCGGCGTGACGAGGCACTCTTCCTCGATTGCCGCGGAGAATCCGGAAAGCCCTCGGCGCTCAAGTTCCGTCAGGATGCTTTGGCGATAGCGCGGTGCAAGTTCTTCCCACTGGCTGGGGCCGGGGCCGATCTCGGTGTTGGGGCAGGGCGCCAACACGTAGTGCACATGCTTGCCGGCGGGAGCCAGGCTGGGGTCGCTGGCCGTAGGCCGGGTGATCAGCAGGGACGGGTCGCTCATCAGGTCGCCGGTCCGGGTCAACTCCTGGAAGGTGCGTTTCCACGAGGTCCCGAAGGAGAGAGTGTGATGTCCCAACTCCGGCCAACTGCTGCCACCACCGGTGTGCAGGACGACCGCAGACGGTGCGTGGCGCAGGGCCAGAGGGCGCCTGGGGCTACGGCCCAGCAGCCCGTATGTCGCATGCAAGTCAGGGGTGAGAACGACCGCGTCACAGGGAATGCGCGCCTGGTCGGTGACGACGGCGGTAATCCTGTCACCGGCGCGTTCCAGGCGGGTGACGTGGTGTCCGTAGCGGAAGTCGGCACCTGCATCCGCGGCGGCTTCGGCCATGGCACGGGGAAGGGCATGCATCCCCCCGGCGGGAAAGTACACCCCGGCCACCGTATCCATGTATGCGATCACCGCGTATGCCGCCAACGCACGTGAAGGTGCCACTCCGGCATACAGGGACTGGAAGGAAAACACTCGCTGCAGGCGTTCGTCGGTGATGAAACGCCCGACTTTCGCGTCCAGGCGGCCGAAGCCACCGAGGGCTGCGAGCCTTGCAAGGTCCGAGTTCAGCAGGGCGAGCGGCGAGTCGAAGTTCGTATCGATGAAACGTCTCATCTGGGCCCCGTACAGCTCTTGCAGCCAGCGCCGCAGCCGACGGTACCCCAGTGCCTCCCGACCGCCGGCGAACCGTTCCACCTCCGCTTCCATGGCCCTGGCGTCGGTGTGCACCTGAAGGGCACTGCCATCGGAGAATCGGGCATGGTAAGCCGGGTGCAGTGCGATCAGCTTCAGCCGCTCACTGAGCGTGTCGCCCACGGCGGCGAATGCATCAGCTACGAGGTCCGGCATGGTCAGCACGGTCGGACCCGTGTCGAAGTGGTAACCGCCCTGCACGATACGGCCCGCCCGCCCCCCGGGCAGTCGGTCGCGCTCGACGACCGTCACACGCCGGCCTGCACCCAGCAGATGCAGAGTCGCCGACAGACCGGCCAGACCGGCACCGACGACAACGACATGATCCGTGCGGCCGCCGACGGTCCTCATCGGCCACCTCCGTGGGCCACAGACGCGATAAGCACGGAACCTGCGCCATGGTCCTCCTGCAGTCCTCGTGCGGTCGGCTCGAAAGCCATTACGGCGTCCAGTAGCTCCGCCAGCCGTTCCGCCGCGGTCTGGTCGAGGTCAAGAGCCCTCAAGTGCCGGGAAGCGAGCCGGCCGAGCCGCGCTACGCGCTGTTCCACTGCCTGCCGGGCACCACAGGCGACAAGGGCGTCTTGAACCTGCCGCAAATCCGATGGGGAAAGTGAGGCGTTGCCGACGGCGCTGTCCAAGAGGGACATGACGTAGTTGTCCCGCTGCGACTCCGCACGGGCACGGGCAACCGCGATCAAGTAGGTGAGCTTGCCGGCTTTGATGTCCTCCCCAGGTTCTTTCCCGGTCAGCAGTGAGTCACCGAAGACACTGTCGAGATCATCTTTGAGCTGGAAAGCTATGCCTGCGTAACGACCAGCACACCGCAGCCCGTGCAGCGTCGCGGCGTCCGCGCCCGCAATCACTGCGCCGAACGCCAAGGGACGCTCAACCGAGTACAACGCGGTCTTCAGCCGCGCAGCCTGCAGCGAACGGATCACGGACCGCGAACCCGTCACCTGGCCGTGAAGGTCCAGGTACTGGCCGGCAACCATCTCGGTGCGCAGGCGGCGCCACATCTCGAGCACTTCCCGCCCTGACCCGCGGGGGAAGTCGGTAGCCGCCACGATGTCGTCGGCCCAGGACAGTGCCAGATCACCGGCCAGGATCGCTGCCGAGGCGGCGAAAGACGCTGCGCGGCCAGCGCCTCCGATCACATCCCGGTAATCCTCCTCCACCCGCGCATGAAACGACGCCCGCCCACGCCGCTGCGGTGAGCCATCCATGACATCGTCCTGTATCAGCGCGCACGTCTGGATCAGTTCGATTGCCGCGGTCATGCGCAGCGCCGAAGCCGTCTCCGTGCTTCCGCCCCCGCAGGCCCGCATTGCCCACCAGAGCAGTCGCGCTCGCGTGCGACGACCGCCTTCGAGGGTGAACTGCGCCATCGGGCGTGCTACATCCCGAGCGAAGACACCGTCCAGGCAGGCGGAGTACGTCAGCCGCTCGTCGAGCAGCACCGCGAGCTCATGGCCCACGCTACCGGCGACGTCGGCGTCGACTGCCTCGCACGGGGTGCCGGGTACGACGGTCCGCCCGCTGGCCGACACGCGTTCGATTGCCCCGGTTGGGCGCATCACGATCCTCCGGAAGTGTGACAGGCTCTTTCGCCTTCTTCCGCACCACCCATCCCCGCGGATGCGCCGTACAGGAGTGCTCCCCACCGCCAAGGAACGACGCCCCCACCCACGACAGGGCGGGGGCTTCCATCGTGTGTGAGCAGCTTTCCCGGGTAGGGGTGTTGTACCTCGGGAAAGGGGGAGCGCCATGGTTCACGTGCAACGTTCGTTCGTCATCCGTCGACCCATGCCTGACGTCATCAGTTACCTTGCCGACTTTGGCAACGCGGTCCAGTGGGATCCCGGAACTCTCCGATGCACCAGAATCGATGCCGGCCCCGTCACTGAGGGAGCCCAGTGGTGCAACGTCAGCGCGTTTCGCGGTCGCCGGACTGAGCTCACGTATCGCCTCGTGCACCGAGCCGATGACCGTTTGCGGTTCATCGGGAACAACAAGACCGCCCAATCAGTCGACGATCTCGCCTTCCGCTCCGATGGGGACGCAACTCATGTCACCTACGACGCCACGATCACCTTCCACGGTCTGGCTCGTCTTGCCGACCCCTTGCTGAAGAGAGAGTTCGAGAGGCTTGGAGACGAGGTCGCCCGCACCATGCCGCAGGCAGTGGAGCAGGCTCTGCACCCCTGAAGATCCACCACAGTCCACCGCATCGGACCAGGATCGCTCACTCCAGCCCACGTCCAAGCCGGAACCGCTCCAGCCCCTCAGCGAGGCCGACGACGGGATCCGGGTAGTCGTACAGAGCACGCCGTGCCTCGGGCAGCTTCCACGGCTGGTGCACCTCAGACCCCTCAAGTCCCTCCAACTCAGGCACCCACCTGCGGACATAGGTGCCCTCGGCGTCGTACCGCATGCCCTGACGTACCGGGTTGAGCACCCGGTTGGGGCGGGTGTCCGTACCCGTGCCCGCAATCCACTGCCAATTGAGCTGATTGTTCGCCACGTCACCGTCCACGAGCCACTCGAGGAAGTACCGGGCGCCTGCACGCCAATCGATGTAAAGCGTCTTGGTCAGGAAACTCGCCGTGATCAGCCGGCCACGGTTGTGCACCCAGCCCTCATGACGCAACTGCCGCATCGCGGCGTCGACCAGCGGATAACCGGTTCGCCCTTCCTTCCACGCCTGAAGGTCCTCCTCGGCCGCGCCCTCCGAACGCCAGCGATCTCCCCTTGGCCGATAGTCCGCCGCTGCCACGTGGGGCCGTGCTGCCAGGACCTGATGATGGAAGTCCCGCCAGCACAACTGCCGTACGAACGCCTCCGCACCATCCCCGCCCGCCGAGCGTGCACGATGAACGAGCTCTGCGGCAGAAAGCGTTCCGAAGTGCAGATGCGCGGACAACCGGGAGGTCGCGTCGGCCGCCAAATCATCGTGTCGTTCCTCGTACTGCGCGATTCCGTTCTTCAACCACAACGCCAGTCCCCGGCGCCCCTCCTCCTCGCCGCCCGACGCAAGGCCCGGCGACACACCAGTGACACCTTTGCGCTCAGGAAGGTTCTCGGAGTGAATCTCCCTGGGAACCTGCACCCTGCGCGGCGCGCCCAGCGTCGTTCGGATGTCACGCTGCGACCAGCGACGGAAGTATGCGGTGAACACTGCAAAGTGATCCGAACCGGAAGGCACCACTGCGCCAGGTGCAAGAGCAGTCGTCACGGCCTCATGTACGTACAGGCGGGTACCCTCCCGCTCCAGAGCGCGGCGAAGCCGCTCCTCGCGCGCCCGGGCGTAGGCGCTTGTCCCTGCGGCCATGTGTACTTCGTCGGCTTCGGCATCGGCGACGACCTTGCAGACCTGCTCCACGACCTCGCCCGAGCGCAGGATCAGCCGCCCACCGCGTTTCCGCAGCCCCTGATCGAGATCCCGCAGGCAGTCGGCCAGGAAAGCCTGGCGGTTGGGGGCATCGAAGCCGATTGCCGCGATGCCCTCGTCGCGCACAAACAGTGGCACCACGAACGAGTTCGACATGACAGCAGCGCTCAGCGGGGGGTGGTCGTGCAAACGAAGGTCCGACGTGAACAGCACAATCGCGACGGTCATGGGGCAGCTCCCGAGATTCATCCTGTGCCCGCCTTTCCCCGCCCAGCGGCGCCGCGGATGCGTGAGATCTGCGCGCGTTGCCACCTCAGGCAACACAGAGACCTGCTGGTTATGGGGAACCCGACATTTCTGTCTTCGGAGTAGACTCGTAGGCCGGATGCAGCGACTTTTTCATGCAACGTGTTGCCTGCACGGTCCTGCCTTCCATGCCTGGCTCTCGCCCTGGCCACTTCGAGACCGCCTGGTGATGGACAGAATGATGGGAAAACACAGACCTCCGGTTGTTCGCAACCGCGGCTACCGCGAGGTGCGGCAGTCGCCTTCCTGACCGAAGCCTTCGCGATAACGGGTGGACCATTGGCACGATGGCGACTCCGACCGTCTGGCGCATGCCGGACCGTGCCGCGCTGGGGATGCCGTCATGGTCGGCTGGGTAAACCACGACGAGCCGCACGTGCAGCACCGTATGGCCCTCCGTGGAGCCTCGGCACCCACCGGCCCGCTGGATGGGTCACGTCAAGCCGGCCTGCGCCGCAGTGTGGCGGCAACGTACCTGGTCACTCTCCGCGTGTGAGCTGGATTGCCCCGGCTCGTAGGGGAAAACCTGGGGCCTGTTCCCGGGTCTCAGCCGAGTCGGGCCAGCGCCCGCATGCCGGCGTACCGTCCCTGTATCGGTACCGACCACAAGGGGTGCCCGAGGATGCCCCAGCTCTCCAAGAGCGCGTTGGCTGCCTGGAAGCCGGTGGTAGCGGCTCGTTCCATCAGCGCGACTGGCAGCCTCGAACGCACCATGTCACCCGCGAGCACCAGCCGCGGGTGGCCGGTGCGGACGCCGGGCCGGTCAGCGTAGCCTCCGACGGGGAAGAGCGGACAGTCATCCCGCCACTCATGGCGCGTGTCGATTACGCGTGCGTCAGCGCACTCGGGGTAGACCCGGGCGAGTTCTCGGATCATCGCGGCCTCCACGGCGCCCCGCTCGGCCGTGGGGTCGACGGCGTACGCATGAAGTTCCACCACGGAGCCGCCGGTGGCCTCGGCCCAACGGGCTGCTTCGCCCTCCCACCGGTTGAGGACGCTGATGTTGTCGACGGGCCCGTACCCGCTGGTGCCGAGGAAGCCTGGCCGGTCGGCACGGACCGGGCGGTCCAGCCAGTATCGGGAGACCAGGAAAGGCGGTGCCTGGCGCAGCCTTTGGACGCGAGCGCGCCAGTGGGCATCCACCAGATCCGGTGAGGCAGCAACCACGCTCCGCAGTCCCCGGCTGTCGAGAGCGAGCACGACCCCGTCGTACGGCTCCTCCCGAGGTTGTGAGTCCGGTGAGTTCGCACAGGTACGGGTCACGCGGAAGCCGCTCCCGTCGGGCTGTACTGCCACGACCCGCGTGCCGGTTTCGACGGTGGTGCCGAGCCGGCACAGATACGCGGCCAGCGGATCCCACAGAGCCTGCGGATAGGGCTCGCGAGGTACATCGAAGAGCAGGCCTTCGGAGGAGCCGAGAAAATAGACGTGGAACATCAAGACCAGTTCGGCCGCCGACAACTGGTGGGGATCGGCGAAGAAGCTGCGCGAAAAAACCTCGAATGCCAGGTGCCGGGCGTCCTCGGGGAAGCGGACCCGGTCCAGATATTCGGCCGCGCTGACGTGGTCGAGCCGTTCGTACACGTCGGGAACGCGCACGTCCAGCAGGGCCAGCGCCTGGCGGGGATTCATCCCGGCCAGTCCCGACCAGGTGAAGCTCGGGCTGAGCGCGACGAAGCCCATAACGCTCCAAGGGGGTGTCCTGGGCACATGCCGGAAGCTGTCACGGGCTTTACCGCGCTGTAGGGGGTAGTCGGCCAGCGGACGCAGCATGCTCAAGTCCGGGTCGATGCGGCGCAACAGTTGCCGCAGGTTGTAGTACTGACGGAAGAAGGCGTGGAAGCCTCGGCTCATAGTGGCCGTTGAACCGTCTGCCAGTGTCGTCGGCCACCCGGAAACCCGGCCACCGAGCGCGCTGTCTTGTTCCAGCAGGTCGACCCTAACGCCTCGTTCGGCCAGGGCGGTGGCGGCGGCCAGGCCGGCGATGCCGCCGCCCACGACAGCTACACGGGGACCCGGTGCGGGCGCGCAGGCGATGCCGTCGGTGGCCGGCCACAGCACCGCTCGGCGGTCCCGGCCACGATGGGCCAGACGGTACGGGTGGGTCAGGAACACGTCGTGGCCTTTCGACGGGGAAGCAAGGGTAGTTCCGCAAGGGAGCGCAGCATGGGTAGGACCGGGGTACTCAAGCCGATGGCCCACTCGTCACGCAAAGACGAAGCACCGTCCAGGAACCTCACGACCCGCTCGGCCGGATTACGGCGGAACAGTTCCTCGAAGAAGGCTGCCCCTCCGACCCGACCGGTTGCCAAGGCACGCAGCATGACGGCGTCCATCAGCCGGTGCCGGGCCGTATGAGGCATCGGGGGCAGGGGAGTACGGCCGGCGTGCAGTGCATCCGCGGCAGCCGCCGACTGCCGCTGGATCGCAGCGAAGGCATAGCCTGTCGATGGACGAGTTGCTCCTCCAGCGACGCCGACACGGAACACCCTGCTGCCCACCTGGCGCGGAAAGGAGCCGTCGGTCATAGGGATGACGCCTTGCTCCACCGCTGTGACGGTGAAAGGGCCGAGGGAGCGCACGCGGCGTGCGTAGTGGTCGAGTGCCGCATCGTAAGCCGCCTCAGAAAGCGGCGCGCCGGAAAACTCGGTGTACTCCACGAGCGCCTGACGGGTGCTGATCGGCAGCGTGTAGACGAAGGACAGGCCCTGGTCGGGCTGCCCAGTGCGGAAGTCCATCAGATCGGCGACAGCCGGATCGAATCGCTCCGCTTGTGTGGTTACGAACCAGCCCCGGAAGTGCTGCAGCAACGCGGTGCGGGCGGCCGGCAGTTCCTGCGGCGGCCTGGAGTCGAAGACCCAGCGGCCGGTTAGCCGCACGCTCCGTCCTGCAGCGTCCACCGCGCTGACCTCGGCGCCCCCCTGGATGTCGCGGACCGCAGTGACCGTCGCTTCCACCCACCGCACCTCGGGCCGATCACGCAGCGCTGAGCCGATGTTGTGGACAAAGTCCACCGAGCGGATCATCTTGTAGGCGCGGGGGAGCGATGCCGTTGTGCTCGCGCCATTGCGATCGGTGATTCGTATGTGCCGCCAACTGGCGGTGACCAGTTCGTCGTACTCACCAGGGTCGTCGTCCCAAAAGCACCAAGTACGCGATGCAGACCGCACGGACGATCCAGCTGGTGGCTCCACGAGGATCAACGAGGGGGTGGCGGCGGATGACTCCGGCGGTCGTGTCAGGCGACGTGCGAGGGACAAACCAGCGGCGCCTGCTCCCACGATAACGACATCGGCGGTGTCGGATCGATGCACGGCAGTCCCTCCGGAGCGGTACGCGGGATGACCGCGATCATTGGTCCTTCCGTCGCTTCAGGCATGCCGGATGCAAAGATCTCGACACAACCGTCTCCGGGCCGGCCAGCCCTGGCTGCGGGCGGTCGACGGCTGTCGCGGTGATCGCTTCCATCACGCCACCGGACCCCAGATACTGGAGAGCGCCACGCAGGACAGCCATTGGGGCCAGGGCGTTCACCATCGTCAGATGCTCAACGATCTCATCACTGACGCTTTGGACCGGCCCGAAGGCCACTGCCCGAAGACCGTGACCACAGCGTCCAGGCCCTGCAGCCGCTGCGATGCCTTTGCCGGAAGCTCGGCGCACGCTGCGAGGTCGTAGGCGTCAAAGCTCAGGGCGGGACATTCACCCCAGCGGCATGCCCGGTCCGCCAGCCGCGGAGCACTGCGCCCTGCGATGGCCAGGTGCGCTCCCGCACTGTAGAGGGCGTCTGCAAGGACAGTGCCGATCACGCCGATGGCTCCCGCCACCGGAATCCGGGAATCCTGGCTTTGCAGGCCGGCCTTCCGGCTCTCTTACCCGTTCTGCGCGTTTCCTGGGTGCCTTGGCTGTTCACCGCGGAGTCGCCGCATGGATGCGCCCGCCTCTTCTGCGGCGGGGATCAGGACGTACCCAGTCCCGTCAGCAGATCGAGTGCGTCTTTCAGGCTGTGGGGGCGGAGACTGCCGCCGAGGTGTCTGGCATGTGTCGCCCAGCCCGGTCCCGCGAGTACTACCGCCGGAGCCGTCCGTGCTCCGCTGACGCCCCACTCACTGGCGCACAACACGGCTGCCAATTCACGCTGGGCGGTCGATCTGCCCTGTGACCACACCACCACGGCTACCGGTCCCAGCCGACGGACAGCCTCAAACAACGCTCCGGCAGGAACGGCGGCTCCGAACATGCGCACCGGGATACCGCGCTGCGAAAGTCCGGCAGCCACCGCTTCCAGTGGCAGGGTGTGCTGCTCGCCGGGTGCGCAGGCCAGCAGCACCGGCCGGCCGCCCGGTTTTGGCCTGTCCTGGGCGGTGACTCGCCGCAGCGCGCTGGAGACATGCCAAGACAGCAGGTGTTCCACCTCCACGTAGCGTTCGCCGGAAGAGGCCCACTTACGGCCCACGGCACGCAAGGCAGGAATGATGATCTCATCCCATGCCTCGACCAGATCAAGGTCAGTGAGTGCTGCGGTCAGGAGTCGCTCCACCTCAGGACTGTCCAGACGCACAGCTGCACGGGCAAGGCCACGGCACTCTGCCCGCACCGTACCCAAGGGCAAACTGTGGCCGCCTGGTGCCCCCCGTCTGATCACTGGAGAAGACGATTCCGCAGGCGCCGCCTCATGGGGACGACGATGGCGGTCCTCGGCCAGTGCCTGACGGGCTGCTTCACCCGGGGGTACTCCTGTTGCCGTAAGACTGCACATGCGCTCCAGAACGGCGATGTCGCCCGCTGACCAGCGGCGATGCCTTCCGCCCTCGCGTGATGCCGGCCCCAGGCCGTAGCGACGGTCCCAAGATCGGATGGTGGTCGGGGCCACGCCCAGCTGCCGCGCGACGGCACCCGTGCTGAGCCCGCCGTGTTCCGTGATTTCCGTAGTCTCCCGACCTTCGCCCGTGTCTGTAGCCACCCCTCCAGAATACGACGCACAAACGATGCGAGTTGTGTCCCGAGCGCTTTCGGACTGCCATGGTCACTGCCGGATCGTGATGAGAGACCTGCGCGATTTAGCCGGCCCACCTGCGGAGGGATCACATGACTGCTCTGTCGGATACCTGCATCAGCGTCCGTGCCAGTGCGGCACCCACGGCCGGGGTTCCGGCCACTGCGGGCCTGTCCGGCGAACAGTTGCCGGACGACGAATTGGCCGCCGGCATCGTACGTGGCGACGAGCAATGCCTTGCCGCTGCTTATCACCGCTGGGGGAGCTTGATCTACTCTCTCGCCACCCGCGCTCTGGGAGACCCGGCAGAAGCCGAGGACGTGACTCAGCAGGTCTTCCTCGGAGCATGGCGCGGACGCCACACCTACCGCGCCGAGCGCGCGGCACTGCCCGCCTGGCTTGTGGGCATCGCCAAGAAGAAGATCGCGGATGCGCTGAGTGCCCGCACGAGAAGGCGCTATCTGGCCGATGCCATGATCACTGCCGTGGCCGTACCCACTCCCCCTGCCCTGGCCGATCAGATCATCGACCAGGTTCTCGTCGAACACGAACTGGCCAGGCTCCCCGCTTCGCAGCGCGAGGTGCTCCGCCTGGCCTTCTATGAGGACCTCACCCACATTCAGATCGCCGAGCGGACCGGTCTGGCCTTGGGCACCGTCAAGAGCCATGCCCGCCGCGGCCTGATCCGCTTGCGGCACAAGCTCGACGCCGTCCCGCTTGATCAGTGATGTCGTGACGCCACACCTGTGGCGGCGGGGACGATGGACGCGGCTCGAGGGGCTGCCTCAGCAGCGACGCGGCGGGCCCGGAGCCGCCCCGGGCCGCAGTCTGCATGACTCCCTTTCGTCGTAACGAGTACCTGCCGTGCATCCGCAGTGGGCCTACAGGAAGAAGATGGTTGTGTAGTAATCCATGACAGGACTGCCGACTTTTCAGGCCTGGTGCCCATGCCCAGCCCGCTCCACGCTGGTTGGCTGGCCTCGGAGGGCAGGCACCAATGACGCACCTTGATACCGGCACTCTTGCTGACCTTGCGCTCGGCGAATCGACGCCCGAGCAAACACGCCTGGTCGGGGCTCATGTGCGGCAGTGCGGCAGGTGCCTAAGAGAGCTTGAATCCCTGCGGCGCGTCGTGCGGGCCGGGCGACCTACGTCTGCCGGACCGCTCACCCTGCCCCCAGAGCGGATCTGGCAGAACATCACGGACCATCTGGATGACGACTCAGGTCGAACGTCTTGTGCTGCCCCGACTGCGGTCCCGCGCCGTCGGCCGCGCTACCGCATGTGGCTGCTTGCTGCCTGCGTGCTCCTTGTCGCAGGAGGCGCTGTGTGGGGCGCCAAGATCAGTTGGCCGTAAGCGGGCCGTGCACAGCCGCTCGGCCGGCCCTTGTTTTCCATGAAGCCGACTCTCCGTAGCTCCTCGCAAGCTTCGACAAGCGATGCGAGGAGTCGCCGAACCTCCGTCACTGTGAACTCGATTGCCCCGGTGTCCCACCGGTGCCGCCCCCTTTCCCTCGACCTGGTGCGCCGTGTCGGCCAGGAAGGCTGCGTGAGCATGGCCAAAGTGATGTGCCGGTACCAGCCCACGTAGCGACGGACTTCGTACTGATCCAGGCCGCACTCGTTCCTCGCGGCCTGGAAGCACTCCTCGATCGCCCACCGCGTCCCGGCGATTCGCACCAACTCGTGAACGCAGCAACCGCCCTGGGCGGCTGGTGGGCCGGCGGTGCGCCCGCAGCAGCCGGCATAGCGATCGGCGCCGCAACACTCCGCCATGCGGCCCACCTGCACGAGATGCGCAGCTGGACGCTGCGCCGCATAGGCAGGGCAGCAGCCCGCGCTGCCGGCGCCGGCATCTGACCGTGCCATCCGCACGACCGAGATCCACCAGCACGTCGACAGTGATGACCGTACGGGCCGTTCCCCGAGTAGTTACCTTGCTTGAGGGCCTCGAGTAGGACTTCAGAGGCCGAGAGTGCAAGGCCCAGGCCGCGTGTGGCCCCGATGACAATTGTCACGCGGTCGAGGAGATGGACCGTCAATATCCTACGTGCAGTGTCCAGAGCTCGTCAGCCCGCCCGGCCTGCACCTCTGAGCATGCGGCGCACACGCGTTAGGAAGAAGCCAAACAGCAATTCATCGGATATGCCTGCCAGTACCGCTTCTGGTGTGGTATTCGTGTAGCGGGACACCCCGTCCACCAGGTATGCGAGTTCCTCTATAACAGCGGCCTGCGCGCTCTGGCAATCACGGCAGTGCTTGGGCCCCCCGTGGTCACTGACGGAGCTATAAGCGATCACCATGACTCCTGGCACGTATGAGCGAAGCCGTGAACGCTCGACATCCCGCGCGAGCGGACAGGCACCGCATCGGAAGATGGACAGCCCCACATAGGCTTCCTGCTCCGGCAGCCTGCGGATGCAGATGAGCGGCTCCAATGGCACAGGTGTGCGCTGTTCGCAGCGGCCGCCTCGGACCCCCAGTGACTGCACTACTCTGTCGACCACGGGTCGGCATCGCAGCGATTTCGACGGCGTCCGTCGGGGCCTCGCAGCGCGTTGAACCGCCAATCCAAGATCAAGTGTCACCACCCGCCTAACATTTTTATTATGGCGGCGTTTATCGCACTGTGCCCCTTGGGTCTTTTGGATAGTTTTGCGATGCATAGTCCATAAATGGGCCGCGGTATCTCGTAGACGTACCAGACGGCATCCCTTATCGGCGGTGCAGTCGATCACGTTGGTGTGCGCCGGGGTGCACCTGATACAGACCTGAAGCGGGCCACCATGCAACACGACCTGTTCGACCTTGGAAGGTGCGTGGTGTCGTCCGATCGGTGGCCGTGTTGATGCGGCAAGAGCCCGAAGCCCTGATATGGCCGTACTGGCAGTGCCGCCTGGGTCGCCGACTGGATAGCGGGGAATGTAACTTTATCCGTTACGATTGCCTAGGTGGAAGCGGGGCGGGAGGCTCGTCGGACGAGGAGGTCCACAAGGTGAGCGCGAACAGCAGAATGACCATCGCGGTACACGTGCTGACCTGGATGTCTCTAGACCGGCAGAACAACGAGGTGGCCACCTCGGAGCGCATCGCAGGGAGCGTCAACACAAACCCCGTGGTGATCCGTAGATGCTTGGGCGATCTTCGTAGAGCTGGGTTGGTGGAGTCCAGAAGGGGGGCGGGGGCTGGCTGGGTCTTGGCGCGGGAACCCGCGGAGATCACCTTGCTCGAGGTGTACCTGGCTGTCGAAGGTGGAGGGCTGTTCGGTATGCACAGCACGCCGCCGAACTCGGAGTGCTCCGTGGGCTTCGGGATCCAGCCTGCCTTGCAGCGCGTCTACAGCGGCCTGGAATCGCAGATGCAGCAAGAGTTGTCTCAGACCACCATCGCGGGTGTTCTGCGTGACGTTCTCGCCCAGCAGAGGTAGCCGCCGGGGGAAGTTGGAAGCGGCGACGGACCGGTGTCGCCAACGCGACGCTCTACCAGCACTTTCCGACTCGACGGTCGCTGGGGCCAGTGCTTGCGGCCCTGGAGCGTCTCGCGTTTGAACGTCGCGTTGAAGGATTCAGCGAGCGCGTTGTCCGCCGAGCTGCCGATCGCGCTCATGGGCTGCCGGATGCCGGATGCCGGATGCCGGATGCCGGACGCGCGGCAGGCGTCGGCGAACGTGCGGCTGGTGTACTGCTTGGACTCAACCGGTCGTCGCAACACGAGTTACCCGGAGAGATAGTAGGTGCTCGTTGAGGGCTCCGCGGGGGTGAGGATTCCACCCACCCCTCCGCGAGGCGGTCGCCGACTCGGTAGCGGCGCTTCTGCCCACTGGCGTCCCGAATGTCTTCGGCCTCGGGGAACAACGGAACAGCGACTACTGTAGCGGTAAGCACGGTTCCAGCAGGTCACGGCCAGGGCGGCGACGCTCTCAGAACTGCCTCCCGACCCCGAGCATCTCGCCTCCCTCCCCGGCGCTACGATCCGGTTGATCACCGAACCGGGGAGGGGACATGGCCGAGGGCCGGGAAGCGACGAACGCCGTCGCGGAGAGACCGGTGGAGCTGGCCTACCGGCTCACCGTCGACGACCTTGGGGCAGCGATCCGCACCCGGGCGAAGGTCACCAGAGCGGGCCGTTTCCGGCGTAGGCTGCTGATCTACACGCTGGTGGTCACGGCCGTCGGAGTCCTTCTGTCGACGCTCGGCGACGGCCGGCGTGACACACCGTGGCAGCTGTACCTGGCGCTGGTGGCCGTCGTCGCCTTCGTGACCGCCGGGCCGCGGCTGCAGGCCCGCCAGTTCCACCGGCTCAGCGAGCGGCAGGGCGACTTCCGCGCCGTCGTCGACGACACGGGGATCTGCCTCACCAGCGCCCACAGCTCGGCCACCCTCGAGTGGCACCTCTACCCGCGCTATGCCGAGACCCCGGAGCTGTTCGTGCTGCTCAGCGCCGACAAGTCCGCCGTCGGCGTCGGCGTCCTGCCCAAGCGGGGTCTGAGCAACCCGGAGGATGCGGACCGGCTGCGGGCGATCTTCGGTCGGCACCTCGTACGCGCGGATGCCGCCGCGGCGCCGGAAGCCGACAGGACGCCGAGCCGGGGCCGGGACGTCAGGCGCGGAGCGGGCTCCGTCGGGCTGCTGCTCCTCGGGCTGGTGCTGCTCTTCTTCGCCTACGCCGCCGTCCAGAAGGCCGTGGATCCAGATGCCTTCCCCGGGCTCCAGCACAACAACGCGCCGGTCTCGGCCATCGCCCTGATCCTGGGGGTGCCGGCCGTCGCCCGCGCGTGGTGGGTCGTACGCCGGATGAAGGTGATGCGGATCGTGACCGCGGTGCTCGCCGCAGCCGTGCTGCTGGTCGGCGGCGCCGCCGTCTACCGCATCGGGCCGATGCTGCACTGCTGGGGCTCGGACCGGATCGCCCGGGGCCCCGACGGCGACTACGCCTGCTACCACTTCTGAGCGGGCCCGGAGCCCACTCCTCGGCGGCTGCGCGGCGCAGCCACCGCAGGTGCCGAAGATCTCGATGGTGTGGGCGACGTCGACGAAGCAGTCCGGCGACGTGGGTGGGCTCTACACACGGTGAAGTCCACGCTCACGATGGACCAGTCGATGTCACCCGCGGCGTCGGCTGCGGCTTGGACCTGCTGCAGCAGACGTTCCCATGTTCCGTCGGCCGACCACAGTCGGTGCCGTGCGCTCGCTCGTGCTCTGGCCGACCAGGTCCGGTCGCGTCTGCCAGACACGTCGAACCACACATCGAGCTTTCAACGGCCGGCCCTCGTCGAGGTCGCTGGTCACCCACGGGGTCGTGTAAGGGGACCCGTGTCCCTGCGTCGAAGCCTCGCGGTAGAGCCAGGGGTCCGTAACGCCTGCGACACCACCCCGCCGAGTCCAAAGACGTGTGGCTGCGGACCGTGCTGCTTCGGCGACATGAGGCAGGGGCCCTCGACCGTCAAACCGCGCAAGGAGGTGCCGGGCAACCGCACGACTGCCGGGGCAGGGGAGGAACCCAGTGCCGAGGCCGCAGTCGACGACGCACCGAACTCAGCGGACGCACAAGGGCGAGACGCTCTGCCGGCAAACCCCGGCCGAGCGTCTCGCCCTGCTCCTCGCAACGGAACTCGCTCGGCGACGGGGGCATTGGCTCACGATTCAGCGGGAACCGCGGTAACGGCCTGCGTCAGTGGCCTGGTTCCGTGTCGGCGCCGGACGGGTCACCCACTGTGCCCTCAGGCACCCATGGCCTGGGTGCGGCGGGTCGGCTCGGACTGGCCCTCCTTAAACCATTCGGGCGCGGTCATCCGCCCGGTCCCGTAGGCCATGTCGGTGTCCAGGAGGTAGCCCCAGCTGGGCAGGTGGTCGTGGACCGCCCCGACGGCGAGCGGCCAGCCCTGGGCCTCGTCGCGGCGCCAGTCGGCGATGAGCTCGGCCACCACGCCGAACCACGACTTGATGTTCACACCGGCCCGCGAAAGGTTCGCCACGACTGCATCGCGGACGATCTCACCGGGGGCCTCGGCGCCGGAGGCGTCGATGACGGCGTGCACCTCGTAGCCGTCCAGGACCATGTCCAGGGACGGGAACGACAGGCAGGTCGCGTCGGTGACGGCCGCGATGATGACCTTCCTGCGGCCGGTGGCCTCCAGTGCCTCACGGAAGGCAGGCCAGCGGTAGGCATTGATGACGCCGGGCCGGCGGATGACCTCGTCGTCGGGGAAGAGCGAGGCCAACTCGGGCAGCAGCGCCCCGTTCGGACCCCAGTCGCGGCTGGTGGTGAGGATGACGGGCAGGCCCAGGGTCTTGGCGGCCCGGGCGAGGCCGATGACGTTGTTCTTCGCTGTCTCCGGGGGCATGTCGTCGATCAGCTGCATCAACCCGATCTGGTGGTCGATGAGCAGAACGACCGCGTTTTCCGGGGTCAGGGTGTCATAGGGGCCGGCGTTCGGCGTGTACGGCACGGGGTGCTTCTCCTCTTGGGCAATGCCGCATCCGCACATGCGCGGAATGCGGCCTCTGCACCAACCGACCAGGGAACCCCCCAACCTGTGACACATGAGGCCAGTGGGGACGGTGGGGATACATCCGGCCCCGATCCGCCCGTGGAGCTCCAGGAACGCGAAAACACCCGGCCAGTGCGATCAGGGTGCCCTTATTGACCCCAACAGGTGGAGTGGCACGGCGGGGGGCCGGAGGCGTGGGGGACCGAGCCCCCCGCCCCGAGGGCAATGTCTCCAGGGGACGGGGCCGCCCTCCCCGGATACGCCACCACCTGGCCCAGGTCATCCGGGCCCCCTGGAGTGCCGAGTGATCGTGATGCCGCCATTGGCGAGCGACGGCCGACACGTGCACATCGACGGGGGAGACGTCGAAGTCGCGCACAGCCTGCGCGACCTCCTGGAGCTCCTGCGGCGGGCTGTCCTCCACCCCCCGCGACCTCAGCAACCCGTGGCTGTTCGAGTGGCGCGGCGACGGCCCCGACGTGTGGTGAAACGCTAGGGGCGCGCCCAGAGCGGCGCCGCGGTGTCGAGGTCAATCACCTCTCGCCACTCCACCATCGACACGGGGCGCTCCGTGATGTACCAAGCACCTGGGTTGCCGCCGAAGCGGGTCGGCGCAAGGACGGAGAAGGCGCCCGGCGGGAGGTTGTTCCGAGCCCACAGGCTCCACTCGTGTGCGTCTTCGTCGGGAACGTCAACGGTGATCCGTATGGGTCGGTCCTGGACCGATTCCGGGAGCGAGGCCAGGTCCGGGTCATTGGTGAAGTGGACGACACGGGGCAGTATGGGCATATCGTTGGGATCGATGGGCCAGCACGCCCGGATCTCCCCCTCGGCGAGTACGTCCTGCCAGGCGGCAGGGCGCGTGTAGTGGTACAGCAGCACGACACACACCCTACGACGCCGGAGGTCGGCCACAGGTCGAGGAGGTCCTACAGAGCGTTGGGGCCGCCTTCGAGGATGAACCGTGTGGGGTCGTCCCGGCACACGGCGTCTACTGATGATCTCGGCGGGATGTCGCACATAAGGTAACCGTCGCCGCAGTTCACGGCGCTGTTCCAGGCGACATCACGCCAGGAATCTCAGTAATGAAGTCCGCCCCGAGGCGGCAGGAGAACCGCTGCTCCGCCTACTGACGGCCGGTCGGGGACGGCGTGTGAGGGACATCGTGCACCGCCGGCTCCGGGCCGTCGTGGATGCCGCATGGGACAGGGGTGCCGGCGGCTGTCGTTCCTGCCCGCGTGACGGTCCTGTCACACCGTCCCGGCTGTGCTGGTCTCAGTTGTCGTCCCCGCCCGCGCGGGGGATGGTTGAGTCGACTACGGAGAGAGAACCATGACTGTTTAGTCCGGGGAATTCCCCTTCGGTATGCCGTGGGAATCCCTCACGGGTACAGCCAGGCCGTGCAGGCCGGCGACACGCTCTACGTTTCCGGGCAGTTGTCGCACGACAGCACCGGGGCCTTCATCGGGGCGGGCGACTTCGAACTCCAGGTGAGGACGACTCTCGACAACCTCGACCGGGTGCTGGAGCACTTCGGCGCCACCCGCGACCAGCGGCTGCGGCCGCTCCTGGCCATCGAACCTGCCCAACCGCCCGCTGACGCCATAGAACGGCTGTGGATCGTGGACGGCACCCTGGTCCCCGTCCGTGACCGCAGGGTCGGAGTCTCCTGGCGCAACTATCGGTTTTCGGCAAACGTGCAAGTCGTCATCGACGCCGACACCAAACTCGTGGTCGCCGCGGGCCGGCCCCGTGCTGCCCGCTGAACTCGCGCTCGAACAGGTCGAGGTCGTCGGCGGTCACGGGGCGGAGCGTGATCTCGTCTGGCATGGTCCGGCTCCCGTCCTCTCACTCGTACGGGCGAGCCTAGCGGCGGTCCCCGATGAACAGCCGGTCAAGGTATTGGTCGACGGCGGTCAGGACCTCCGCGGGCTCGACTGCGTTCAGTTCGAGCAGGCCTTTGCGGTCGGGGCCGGCAGCCGGCCCGGGCCGCGCTTCCACCTTTCGTCTGGACATGGACGCCCGGCTCGACCTGGGGCCGGCCATGGCCGTGCCCCGCCCCTGTACCCCGGCGGCCCGCCACCCGATCAGCCACGGAGCTGCGATGAAGGACTTGCTGACCTCACTGACCCCTGCATGAACGAGGCCGCCTGGTGGGCACGCGATGGGGTCGGCTCAGGTGGAAGGTTCCGGCGCGGGCACCACTGGCGGTGACGATCGAGACGGCTGTCTATCCGTGGTCCGGACTTGGTTGGGCGGTGTGGTTGGAGGTTGTTTCGGGTGTGGTGTGGAGGACTTCGCGGGCCTGTTCGGCGGCGCGGGTGATGCTTTCGCTGATGAAGTCGAGGAAGCGGGCGATGTTCTCCAGGCGGGCGGCGGCCGGGGTCTGGGGTCCGAGGACGGCGACGCCCTGGCGTGCGGTCGCGACGAGCTGGTCGTTGGCCCGGGCGCTGGCGATCGTGGCCTGGTAGAAGAGTTCGTCGTCGAC